>NZ_ATXH01000020.1 GCF_000421585.1 Thermodesulfatator atlanticus DSM 21156 | reverse complement strand
GGTGTCTTTGGCGACGTCAACGCCAAGGAAGGAATAGTCTTTCATAGTGATTCCTCCTTTTGGCAATAAGTGTTATAATAGCGATGTTGGTAGGGAGGCCCTTCCCGGTTTAGCCTTGTATACGGACAGTTTCCGCAAAAGGAAACGTCCCGGATACTGTTCAAACATAGGGAAGGACGGCTAGTCTCGCGATCGAACAGTTTGCCATAGGGCAAACGTTCCATGACAAGCCAGCCAGTCCCTCCCTACCAACTTTTCTTCCTGAATTTAATCATCCTTTCTGTTGTTAACCATACAATGACCACGGTGGAGTCCTGGCGAAAGCGGCCCGCCATCACGGCTTCTTTACGGTTAATTCCCCATCTTTCAGTTCTACGTAATAATTTCCGGCGGATAACTTTTTGCCAGTTTTTTGGCTGAGGTAAAGGGTTAGTTCACGTTTGATAAGGGCAATTTTTTCTTCAAGGCGTTCTTTTTCCTGGAGATAAAACACGTAGCGCCGGGCAAGCTCTTTGGGCCCAAGGTGTTCAAGGGTTAAGGGTTCTTCTGGGGGTACAAGACTTGGGGCTACGTGAAGTACCGGCGAGGGGTAGCGTATGTCTTTTTCAAACACACAGTGGCAGCTATAGACCGCAGCCAGGTCAGGGAACCACTCCCGCATCTTGTAGCAACTTATGGGGTTTGGCGGAAGGCCTTTGCGCTGGCGCTCAACCCGGCTGTAAAGATAATCAGGCGTAGGATAAAGCACCTGGTGAAGCAAAGAGCCCTCCTGGTCCAAAAGGCCGATGGTAAGGAAAAGGGCAAGCTTTTCCTCGCGTGTCAATTTGCGACCGGCCTCGGCCTTGCTCACAATCGCCTTTAAAACCGGGCAGGAATCAAAGAGCTTGGCAAGCAGTTTAGGGCGTTCTGGCTCCTGCCAGTTTGGCCCTTTGCCACGACAGATACTTTTAACCTCGTTTGTGCTAATCTCTCTTAGTTTTTTAAAGGAAAGCAAGGGATTCACTACGGGCTCACCCTCGTCATCGATAAGGAGACTTCTTTGCCTGGTGGTGGGATGAACCCCTAAGGGCAGGGGCACGGCTACTTCTTGCCAGTCAAGGCCCCGCGGGGCCGTAAATACCCAGGAGTCATACCGCACGCCACCTTCGGGATAAGGGAGCCTTTCTTCCAGAGCGCGCAAAAATCGCTTTACCGTCAAGAAATGAAGGGGTTCCTTTAAGATAAACCAGAAACGATATCCCCAGGGAGAAAGTCTTTCAAGGACGCAGGGTATTCCCATGGCCCTTAACTTGCGCAGAGCCCTGGTGGCGATATAAAGGCAAAGTTCCTGCTTGGCGCGCAAGAAGTTTTCCTCACGCGCCTGGCGCCTTAGTATCCGTAGCGGGAAAAAAATTTGAAGGCTTGCTACCTTTTGCTTTAGGTCGTGAGAGATAGGGAAAAAGCAAAGGTATCTTTCGCCTTTTAAGTGGGCCCTTAGGAGTTCGTAATCCAGCGGGGCATCGTGGAATTGGAAACGCGCCTGGCCGTAGTCGTTAAGGATAATTTCGGCATAGCCTGGGCGTCCGGTCAAAAACGGGATAAAGGGCTCAAGGTCTCCCTGGCCAAACTCCCGGGGGAAAAGGCGTGGGCCCTTTATCTTGAGGCGGGGCCTGGTTTTTCCGGGGAAAAGCGCCTGGTAGGAACCCTTCTCGCCAAGGGCAAGGTAGATGTTGCCCAGGGCCTTGCGAGTTTCTTCGTCTTCGGGGTCAAGGGCCAGGTATCGACGCAGAAGGCGCCTGGCTGCCTCAAAGTCTCCCAGCTCAAATTGCAAGAGCCCAAGGGCCCTTAGCGCCAAGGGTTCATTGGGAGAGACGGAAAGGGCCTTCTGGTAGCATTCAAGGGCCTGTTGCGGTAAGGCTAGCTCTTCACAAAGTCTTCCCCAGGCCACGTATTCTTCAGGAGTTTGGGCGGAAAGCAGCCTGTGTTTAAGCACTATGTCTCGTGCCCGGGATTCTTCTCCCTGGGCAAGAAGTGTTTCAGCAAGTGCCAAGGGATTCATAAAACTTCTTCTCGCTTACGTTTTAAGAACTTTTTCTCCCGTCCAAGGTGTTCTATTTTGCTTTCACAACGCTCACAAATTACGTAGTAGCGAATGCTGTCTTCCAGAGGGTCAAGAAGGGGCTCAACGGAACGGCGCAGGCTTTCGAGTTGTACCGGTGTTAGAAAGCATTCAAACACACTGTAGAGCACCCGCACACCGTAATCTTCCATGATTTTAGCCACCTTGCGCAGGCGTTTGTCATCGGCGATATCGTAACAGATGAGATAATGCGTGCGTTTCATTTTTGCCCTTGCAGTAAGCTATAGTTGTATGTTAGTTGGTAACTGTATCATTTTAGTTTTGTCTTTTACAGCTTCGAAACCGGCATTAAGAAACGATTCTAAAATTTCTTGCACTTCATTATAAATATTTTCAGTTACCGGATTTTTTCCATGAGCCAGAATAGAATAATTTCTTTTTTTAAGAGCATTTTGTATTGCTTTTTGCTGCTTCATAAAAAGATAGCCCAATGGATCCTCTAAGGCATCTAAAACTTCGTAAGCCCTGGCAAGCCCTAACTGGATTTTACCTTTTTCGTCAGCAAAATTTTTGTATTTTTCTTGAAGTGTCTTGGGTAAGCTATTTAGAGAAATGTTTCCTGTGTCCAGAGTGTATTTTTCTTTTAGTCTGATTTGGGCCATCATTTCCACCGCACGATATAGCCTTGCCACCGCATCATCAAAACGCTTTTGCGTGGCACGTCTTTTGGCATTCATTAGCAAGTCTTTTACCTTGCTATAGCCCTTATTTTCTACGATATTTGCCAGGACCTGTATGTGATTAGGAAAATACCGGGCAAAGGGTTTTAAAAGTTCATAAGCTTTCTGGTGCTCAAATCGATCCCATGATTCAAAGGCCTCCGAAATAGTGCATATTTTCTGAAAAAAGTTTTGTTTCTCTCCGGAAAGGGGTTTGGTAAGAATTTCTTGAGCAAGTTCTACGGCTTCAGCATAATAAAATTTTGCCCATAGATTTTCTATGAGTTTTAACTGATGGTTAGCAAAAACTTCCCACTTGTTGATTAAAACCGGAACATCTCCAGCCCTGACTTTAACCAGGTCAACTCGTGGGCCTTTATTTAACTCAAGGTCCCAGTTTTCTTGGTTCAAAGCAGCCAGCGCAAGGGCCACAGACATGGTCTTGGTGCCCCCTGTGTAATTGGCTATAATCTCAAGTGATTCCCCAGGGAATTTTTTGTTTAGTAATTCTGTTACATTTTTTACTATTTCCTGATAACAACTATCCAGGGTATCTGGGTTGGATAGTTCTATAATGTCATATTGGTCTTCATTTAATGAAGTTCGTGCTACGATTGACCGCCATTTATGGTCTTTGGGGGCCTCTTTTTGAGAGGGCGGTTTGCAGGGTTCTCCAGGGCCATTTACTACCATCGAAGATGTCTGAGAACAGACAAAAATTGTATAATCAGGTTTCCTTGCTTTAATAGCATTTACAAGGGGTTCACAAGACCCTCCAACCGTAAGAATTAAGACTTTTTTCATATAAATCTCCTAACATCTCAAATTTTTTCTATTTGAGACTTTGCAAAAGTGCCAAGATCAGCATTGCAAGCATAACCGCAAGGGATCCGTTCCCATTTTTCGTAGCGAAAAATAGGAACGGATCCCGGAACGGGCCTTAATAAAAGGTATTTTGCAAAGGTCTCTATTTTTATTTGCTTCTCATACCCCATTTACTTCCATTTTTTCTAAAACTTTTTCTAAAACGGGGACATAAACCTTGACGATCCTTTCAAATATTTCTTCGGCCGTTGCTTCATCATAGATATGAGAGCTACGGTTCCGGTCTTCAAGCATGTCTAGAAGAATTTCATCGTCTTCTATAATACCAGCGCGAAAGGCCTCTTTGATGCACTTACGAGGGCTTGCACATTCGATTCCCTGGTAAGCAAGGATGAGTTTCAGGGTTTTCCAGAAAAGTTCAACTGTAAACTCAAAGCGTTGAATTACACCGTCTCGGTCAAGCTCGTCTTTAACTTGAGGAAGAGCCTCTTTTAAACGGTCAAAAGCCTTTTTCAGTCTCTCCAGAGCTAGATAAAGATCGATCTTTTTCATAAATTATTTCTCCCATTTCGGTAACTACTTTTTTGAATTCTGGAGATAATTTGTTCCAGAATAAAAGATCAACGCTATAAATACCAGCTACTTCATCTAACTTTTCTAGGAGTTTTCTTTCTTCACGAAAACTAAGAGGGGGGCATACGAGTACTAAATCAAAGTCAGATCCTTTTCTTGCCTGTCCCTTGGCTCGTGATCCAATAAGAAAGATCTTTTCTGGATCAAGTCTTCTTACCAAAAAGTCACAAATTTCTTTTAGTCTCTTATCAGCGCGGGACATAGCTCCATTAATAACATCACAAGGCCCCTAGCGGTAAGGCGAAGATGTCTCTTTCCAGGGGAAGGGGTCTTTCCACCAGACAGATAAGGGCCCCTGGGCCAAGATTTTTGCTCCTTCTTCTAAGGGCGTAGAGGCCGCGGAGCATGTCTTTTTTCGGGCGCATGGTAAGCTTGGCTTCTACCGGATAAATCTTCCCGCCTTCTTCCAGGAGAAAATCTACTTCTTGCCCTTCTTTGGTCCGCCAGAAATAAATGGCCGGCTCTTTGCCGCGGTGAAAATAGCTTTTTAATATCTCAGATAAGACATAATTTTCAAAAAGGGCTCCGGCCATAGCCCCTTCAAAGGCCACCTCAGGGCTCCGCCAGCCGGCGAGATACGCGGCAAGACCGGTGTCTAAAAAATAGAGTTTTGGCGTTTTTATCTGGCGCTTGCTTAATTTGGCGTAATACGGAGGGAGAAGAAAGACCTGATGCGAAGCTACCAGGATATTGAGCCATTCCTTAGCCGTTGAGACCGAGACCCCGGCATCTCGCGCAAGATCTGAAAAATTTAGTAGCTGGCCGATACGAGCGGCACAAAGGCGCAGGAACTTCTCAAATTCAAGAAGTTTTGAAATGTTAGAGACCAGCCGCACATCTCTTTCGATATAGGTCTGAAGATAAGAAGCGTAAAAGATCTCTAAAGGCGGGTTGGGCGAAAGGGCAAGGGCAGGAAAAGTCCCTCTTACCAGGCGGCCAAATACTTCCAGAGGCTTTAGAGTGATAACAGGGTTATCTAAGGCCTTTTCCGGTAAAAACGGGCCCGGGCGAAACCCACGAAATTCCTCTTCTTGAGAAAGACCAAATAATTTCAGAATACCTACTCGCCCGGCAAGACTTTCGGAAATACCTTTCATCAAGGAAAAATGCTGCGAACCGGTAAGCCAGAATAGCCCAGACCTTTGCTCCCTATCAACGAGTACCTTAATCTTTTCCAGGAGCCCGGGGGCATACTGAATCTCGTCGATGATTACCGGGGGCGGATAGCGCTCTAGAAAAAGATCCGGGTCTTCAAGGGCCAGGGTCCGGGGCCCAAATTCGTCCAATGAAACGTATCTCTCCGGGGCCTTTTCTTTATCTGCCAGGTATTTAAGAAGGGTAGTTTTCCCAACCTGGCGGGCCCCGGTTACTAAGATTACCGGGAAAAAAGTTGAAACCTTTAAGAGCGTCTCTTCTAATACCCGGGGTATAAACATGCGACTAATTTAAGGTGTAAACATAAAATAGTCAACAAATACCGCACTCCCTTTAAGGCTCAAATCTCCCGTGGCCCAAGGCCGTCTTGGCGCCAAAGCCATGCTCGGCTATGGCCGCGGAAAAGGCTTCCTTTACTTTTTGCTGAGTGTCTTGTCCCAGGTCTTCATGCGCCAGTAAAACAAAGCGAAATTCGCTTCCGGGAGCTACGGCCAAGAAGGGAAGGGGGATGGGATGTTGGTCTTCGGTGGGCCCGTGCCTTTCGCCGTAATAGTCAGGATAATGGCAGGTGGTGATTTCTAAGGTGAACTCGGGTGTCTTCACTGGAAGGGCATCAAGAAAAACGACTTGGCCCCTTTGGGCTGGCTTTCCGTGTTTTTCCTCCCTTCCGAAGGGTGCAGAAAGCTCGTCCCAGAAAAGATTATCTTCTTTGGCCCAGTGTTCGAGAAAGTCCGGGTTTTCTTCGGCCCGGGCGATCAAATAGGCCAGACGCAGCACGCCTTTTATGCTTTCCGCCGGGATATAAGGCACGCCGAGTGTCCAGAGGAAAGTAAAGCCACGCTCGGTGGGATGGGCGTTTCCAAGCCCGATCACAAGGGGGCTTTTAAGGGTGTAAGTGTTATCCCATACAGTGTATCCACAGGCCTCAAAGGCCCGGCAGAGCTCGTTTAGCTCCTGGTGTTTTCGCTCAAGCGATCTCTCAAGGATGGGCTTAAGCCTGCGATAGGTATCGAGTACTTCTTGGGCCTCTTTGCGGGCCCTGAATTGATATTCCGGAAATTTTAGGCCTTTTTTAGTTTGCCAGTAAGCGTAAAGGCCTTTGTTGAAGTAAAGCCCAAAGTTTAAGTCCGGGCCTGGGCGTTCAAAAAAAGAGCCAAACTCCCCTGGCAAAGGCCTAAAGGGCCTTGGCTTTTCTCTCTGGTTTCTTTTAGGGCGAGGCCTGGGCATCTTCTCCCTCCACGAACATCTTGCTCATTACCTTTAGCCACTCGAGAAACCTCAAGGCCTCTTCCTGCAGGGCAAGATACTCAAGGGCGCTTTTTTCGGAGATTTTTTCAATGGTGCTGGCGGGGGCTTCAGGATCAAAAGTTAGCATATTTTGTTTGTGGAGCCAGGAGGCCAGGGCTTCAAAGGCCAGCCAGTGCTTGGCCTCTTTGCCGGTCTTTTTATAACGGCCGTTCTTCTGGTCTGCGGCCTTGGCCAGGAGGAAACAAAGGGTGTGGCCTAAGCCGTTTTGCATAATCATGGCCGGAAGCCCGGCCACAAAGCTCGAGAATTCTTTGGTGGATCCTGTACCAAGCGCCTCAATGGCGGCGCGGACCTTTTGGTAGGCAAAGCTGGCCCGCTCCTGACCTTTAGTGATCATGACGCACCTCCTGAAGAAGCCTTAGGGGCTATCCAGGAGACCCTGCAAATACCCTTGCCCAGGGTGAAGTCGCCTCCGACCTGCAGATGAGTGGAAACCGCTCCGGTTACGAGATTGGCCACGTCATTGGCAAAAAGCTTACTTTTTTCGTTCGGTTTGCGCTCATCGGCAAAGAAGGCCAAGAAGTAGAGCAAAGAGTCTGCCGGCAGATATTCCTGATACCTAAGTGAGCCCTCTTTGGCCGTGCCGGTAGCGTCGTCGATAGTTATGTGGGCCTGGACTTCTGTGGCCGTACGCACGAGATAGCCAAATACTTCGTCAGAGACCAGGGCAATCTTTTTCGCCGCAGAGATGTTTTGGTTGAACCACGAAACGTTCTTTTGGGCCGAGTTATTTTCTTTTTTCACCACCATGTCTTCTAAAAGGATTTTTTCCTCTGAAAACTCTCCTTTTAAGGGAATAAAGCCTTCAACTGCCGGAGGGGAAATCTCTTTGGGCCCTTCTTGCCCGAGGAGGGCAAGCTCTTCGGCAAACCGCTTGAGTACCGCTGGGCAGGTAACGTGCACGAAAGGGGCCACGTTTGAGCGCACGGGAAAGAGAAGGATCCTGGCATCGGTAACGGTGACGGCCCCGGCAAAGTGTTCGTCTTCGCCTTGTGGGCCAAAGATGCGGTGGGCAAGGTCTTTATCAAAGCCGTTTTTCTGCCAGGTATTTTCACACCAGTCCCTTATGGCGCCTTTTATGCCTGAGGCCTGGACCATGGGCCAGGCGGTGTGCCGCTCGCGCTGGATAGGAAGGTCCACCGCCTTTAGCGCCTGGCCCGCCCCGACGTGAACCGGAGTTATGGCGTAAAGCAAACAGATCCTTTTTTCCTCTCCCCAGATCATCTTAAATCCTCCTAAAATAGAGAAACTAATTATTGGGAGCACATTTTATCCGACAAAGTGTCATCGCAAGGAGGCCCTCTTATCTGTCATCGCGAGGAGGCCCGTAAGGGCCGACGAAGCGATCTCTTTCCCGAACACAGAGAGGGATCTAGATTGCTTCGCTTCGCTCGCAATGACAATGCTCAAAATGTCATTTGTTTTGTGCTCCTGGTAATAACTTTGGAGATAAATTGACATCTACTAATATTTTCATGCAACTTTTTTATCTTCAGTCTCTACAATTTCAATTTTTTCCGCACGCCGGGCATTATACGCCGTAGATTGCTACATATAATTTTCCTCCCAATCTTATTATATCTTCAACCCTGATAATCTTACTTATCCATTTTTCAGGTAGACCCTCGCAACCATAATATATGCCTGCTAATCCGCCAGTGACAGCTCCCAAGGTATCAGTATCACCGCCAAGATTTACTGCAGTAAGGACAGTATTTGTATAAGAATTATTATTGAGAAAACACCATAGGCTTGCTTCTAATGTATCTATTACATAACCGCTTGATTTGATAGCGTCTTTTGGCAATTCCGATATATCAGATTCTATAATTCTTCTAAAGTGCTGGAACTCTGTGGCATATGGTTGCTTTGAGTAATAATCTGAAACTGTGTTTTTCATTCTTTCGTATGCCATTTTGGGGGTATTACCTTTAAGAAGGTTTATTGCAATTTGAATATAAATTCCACAGGCCATTTGGGCACGTAGATGTCCATGTGTCAAACGAGATACTTGGTGAGTAACTTCAAACTGCTGTTCTCTATCTCTTTTTTCTAAATAAAAGGACAGAGGAAGGATTCTCATAAGCGACCCATTGCCATTACTGAATTCGTCCTTTGGGCCTGCCTCTAAAGGAGGCACTCCATTTTTCAAACGAGAAATAGCAGTGCGAGTTGTACTTCCTACATCAAAGACTTCGCCGTAAGGTGTCCAATAGCCTTCATACAGCCATTTTACAAATCTGTTAGCAATATCTTGAAGATCAAGTCCATTGCAAAGAGATTCGGCTAAACAAAAAGCAAGCGAACTATCGTCAGACCAGGTGCCCGGAGGTTGATTATGAGTACGATAACCAATCATATCAGTTAATGGATTTACTTTTAAACTGTTTCTTGATTCGAATTCTACGGGAACACCGAGCGCATCCCCGATGCATAATCCCAAAAGCCCGCCAATTACCCTGTTTCTTTTATCCATAATAACCCTTCCCACTCTATGGCGTATAACGTTCTGGGGGGTATCTGAAGTGCGAGGCGTAGCCGAGCATTTGGGTGAGCGATAGCGAGCTGCATACACGCTGTTAAGTGACCGTTGTGGAGCGTGTCTTCTTCTTTGGTATAGATCTTTACCATTCTAATCTCCTTTTTTCTGCTTCTTCATCCTCCCGTTTTGCTTCAAGTTCATAATTTTCTGCGATTTTTCTTAATACTGCCGCTGTCCTCGGATATTTAATAGCCCATTTATTCGCATATTTTTGGTATTTCTCTGCCAATTCTCGTTCTTGCTTCCCTCCTTCAAATGGAGATTTAGTAACAACTCCTCTTTTTTTATATATTTCAGTGCTAAAGCCATTTTCTATTTTTTTGCTTTGTATCTCATCAATTATTCTGCACACTTCTTCTGGGGGCCAATTACCATTTTCATCAGGCACTGCGTGGGCTAATACTTGACCAATATGATTATTACAAACTCCCAATCTATCCATATTCCTGCAAAGTTCCCTTGCTTTTTCAATCCATGATTTTAATTTTTGATAGTCTATCTTGCCATTAACATCACTTCCCGGTACGATTCTCCAAGTGTTAAGCAATCGCCAAGCAAGACGTGCTCGCTGTTTTATTAACTCTTGTGGCAAATCCTCTTCTTCATTGTCGCTTTCAACCGCAGGTGCTTGCTCAAGCCATTCTTCTAAATCCCGGGCATCATAAACTCTTACATCTTCCAAAACCGTTCTTTCTTCTTTTTCTCTGCCCATTCATCCTTGCTCGTCCATACCCTTGAAGTAACGAAAATAAATATAGCTTTAGAAGGATTTGGTACTAAAAGGTTTTCTTTCCGTTTCTGGTAATCCTCCTCTGCTTTTGTTCTGACATCTTTTCTTGTGCTAAGCTCCCATAAGGATAAACCTTTTGGTATGTATTCTGTTTCTTCCATAGATTCTAATCTGCCATCCCATCTTGGACAGACTACGCTGTCTCCTGCAGGAAAGGAAATAGATTTAATTTGGTCTATTGTGGCTCGAATTAATCGGCGGATAACCAACGGTAAATATTCTTCAGAATCTCGGCTTGAAGACCAATTTTTTAAATCCATAGCATCAATCCATCTCATATGTAATCCTCTCTAAGCTCCACAACGTTTGGCGAATATGCGAAGCCACCGCTGGTGGTTTGGGTGAGCGGAGCGAACCGCATATTCGCTTGTTATATGACCCGAACGAAGTGAGGGCAAGGAGCGAAGCGACGAAGCGTGGCGGGCGAAGTTCTTTAAAATTCATAGTGTTCATATTAAACCCTCTATTATAATTTTTAATTGATTTTTTTCTCCTGCGATATTTTTCCATTTTTATAATGCCATATTACATTTAGCGGTTTTTTATCTATCCTGTTATCTGGTGGACTTGGAATCCCTAAAAATTCCTCTATATCTTTTTCAAAAAAGTGAATCTTTTTCGTGAAAGAATTTTTCCTATTTTCAATAAATTTATTGATTATCTCGTGAACATTATTATCCTCATCTCTGTCGGCAATAATAGAATGATATATTCCTAACTTTCCGAAAAGATTTATATATCTGTGAATATTAAATTTTCCCATTGCGTCTAAAACATAAATTCTCTTTTCTTTTAGATCATCCCACTCATTTTGAATGAGATAATCAATAAGAGTTTTTTCTGTTGCTCCTTCACATATTAGCACTATGTCTGCAAAGAATGATGAACATCTTTCAGAGTCAAGCCATAATGAATATCTAATTGCTTCTTCTTCCATCCGAATTTCATCATCCGTCTCTCCTAATATCTTTTTAATTCTATTTTTTGTAGGATTATCTACAGTGGGATCTTCTAATTTCTCTCTAAGAATCTGTGCTAATTCATTATTTTCCTTTAATATATTATTTTTTATTTCATCTGATACTTGGAAACATTTTGTGACCCCATTTTCTCTTTTCAACTTTATTAGAGAGGATATTTCCTCTATATTTCTGCTCACAAAAACAGGAGAGTGAGTAGAAACAATAACCTGTTGCCCCACTTCAGAAGCTAGAAATCTTAAACTTGAATTAAGGTATTCTTGCTGAGCTGGATGTAAAAATACTTCAGGCTCTTCAAATAATATTAAAGTAAGTTCCGGTGAAAATTCTTTTTTCTCATAAACTTTTTCTTCCTTATATTGCGCAGAAAGGCGAATCAAAATATATATAAGGTGCCTCTGTAGGCCTTGTCCGTAAAGACCAATATTCATCTCCCTGTTTAAAGTTTTGTCTGTAAAACTATGTGATATCAGATTTTTTATTATGTCCTCTGGTCTCACAGGATTTATATCTAGGTTAAATTCTACGCCCCATTCTTTAAGATTCTCATTGATTTCTTTCCTGAATTTCTCTAAGGAAACACCATCTTTAGATGCTTCTTCTTTAAATTTCCTATTAAATTCTTCAAAGGCATCATTTAACGATTTAAAAGACTCAGAAGTTTTCATAACTTTCTTCATAACAAAAGCAAGTGTATTTCTTAAAGGGGAGGGTCCGGTCAATTTTAGTGTTTCTTCGGTTTTGGTTATTTCTGGAATGTATATTACTGAGCCAAGTTTTGCCTGAGAAATATTTTTAGCTCCATAGAAGAGCTTTGTAGAAAGTGTTCCATTTTCGTATGCATATATATTACTTTGATTAGCCTTGACTCTTTGAGGTTCTTCAGATTTAAGATATTTTCTTACTATTAGGACGTTGCCAGGATTTTTATAAGTTTCTTTTAAGTTTTTAAATTCGTCATCCGTTAATAGATATTTTATTTCAATCCAACTTTCCTTATCCTCTGTCTCAAATTTAGGGAAATCCAGTTTCTCATTGAATTTGATATTATCCTCATAAAAAATACGAAGGGCTGTTATAACATTGCTTTTACCGGAGTTATTAGCACCTACAAATACATTGTAGTCATTTAACTCAAATTCAGCATCTTTTATTGACCTAAAGTTATGTATTTTTATAGATTTTATTTTCATTTTTATTCCTCCTTTAATTTAACTTCGCCCGCCATGTCATATACCGGATTGCGGGTCTCTGAAGTCGCCGAAGGCGATTTGGGTGAGGACTGAAAGCCCGAACCAGATACCCGCCTGTTATACGCTGTTGACGAAGAGGCACTATAACAATCTAAATAATAATCGCCTAAATACATCTCCAACACTCCTTGCTAAGGGATGAGTTATGAAATTAACTATTGTTTGTTCTCTGCTCCTTCTTCTAATAAATCTCTCCAAATTTCTCCACATTTGTTCTTTCCGTTCATTATCGTCACCTATATTTTCACATCCTTCTCGTATAGCAGAGAAAAGTTCCCGAAATTCTCTTGTTAATCTTTCATCCGACCATGAATTGTCTAAAGGATAGACTAATAGCTCTCTTTCATTAATATTGCGGAAGAAAACAATACAAGGAATGTGATTTGGAAAAATTCCGAAAAACTCAGCGATTTCATAAGCTTTTGACCTATCATAAGGTATGACTTCCGTAAAGCCTTCCCAAACCCAAGTTCTAAAAGTAAACTCTTTCCAATATTCTCGTGTTCTAGCTTCTTCTTCCCATGTTCTAGGTGGCTTATCTATAAGAAAAATTAAACATGTATTCCCCGAGAGTTGGTCTAATTCACGAAAATATTCTCTTACATAACGAGCAATATTTCTATCCTCGTTTGTATATAGGAAAAAGGCATAGAGGGTTTTCCATCTATCTTCAAATATCTTCCAATGCTTTCTTATTTCTTCCAAGCTTTTAATAGGATTCATTATATCCCTTCATTTTGTGCTTCGAAGTCAATTGCTATAACTCTTTCATATACGCATTGCGTATATCCTTACAAATTGGAGTTAGATCTGCATTGAGTAGATACTCATTCTGGATGTTCCTTAAGTGACTCATGCAACATATTCCCTATCGAATCCATAGGACTCCTTATCTTACTCAGATTCTTGGTGCTCACTTGAGTATAAGAGACCTTTGCAAAATTGCCGAGATCAGTATTGTAAGCACAACCGCAAGGGATCCGTTCCTATTTTTCGTTCCGAAAAATGGGAACGGATCCTTGAACGTGTCTTAAGAAAAGATGTTTTGCAAAAGTTTCTATAAATCTCTATTGTTTTTGAGCTTTTATGACCTAAGAGAATAAAGAATGCTCCAGTATCTTCCATCGGGATGTCACCTTTTTAGGCTTTAACAGTTTCAATTTTTGCAATTAACTCAGGTTTGTAAGGAAATTTGACAACAATGCTATTGTCGTTTCTCTCAATCTTTATTCAATCGTATATCCCGCCTGCATATCCACAAACACCCATTCTTGGTGAATTAACAACAGGAAGAAGCATCTCCTCTTCACATTTATGTTCTTTGGCACATCTTTCGCAAAGATAACAGTTTTCTTCCGAATCATAAAAGCATTGTGTGCAGATCCACTTTGCTTTCTCACCACAACTGCATGTTATTTTCGGAGGATTATTTCTTGCAAGAATTCTTACCTTCTCTTTTAATGTTCCATTTCTCTCTCCCATAATTTTTAGTCTTAACTTCGTTTGAGAACCAAAGTCATAGAGATGGTAGAATTCCATTCCTATATTCAAAACCGACCCCAGCTTAAAGTTCATATCTTTTTCACCTTCTGGTATTGACACATAATAGACGTCATTTATCACAAATGCACTCAAATGATCGCAGCATTCAAGCCATATATCCCTCAGAAACTTATCAAGGTCTTTAAGCTTAGCGTCAGCCGGAATTTCAATGTGTAGCCAGTATTGCGGATCATAAAATCCAGCAATCCTGATGTGATAAAGCCTTATATATCCGTCATCCTTCAAATGAGTTTTCAGGTGTTTGGTTATCCCCGCTTTGCTGAATGTTTTGTTGCAAATGTAGCATACGCCCTTCATGATTACTCCTTCAAAAAGGTATCAATTCGCAAAGATCTGGGTCTTTTCCGATAAAACACACCGTGCCGGCGGGAAAATACGTCTTAACCGGTTTGTGAAAGCCGCGTCTTAGGTCAAAGCCAGCCACGCGCAGGAGTTTGCCTGAGGCGTAAGGGCTGTTCAGGAGTCCTGCTCCTCTTGCGCGCTGATAGGAAAGGGGCGCAAGGGCAAGGAAGCGCCCTTTGCGTGTGCCCGGAAGACTAACTTTGCTTGCTTTGCGATAGGACACAAGCCTTCCCTCTCCCCCAAGCTGAAAAAAGCCCTAGTCTTCGAGATGCCCAGGGCAAAGACGCTTATCAAGCCCGATAAGAAGTGAGGCCTCGCTAAAGAGCCTTATGTGCCTTGAAGCGTAGAGATGGCCTGTTTTTACCGCCCGCAAAGTATTGTCCCGGGCAATGCCCACGCGCTCTTCGTAAAAGATAATCTTGCCCGCAGGCACGGCCTGGGGCTTTTGCGGATCAAGTGTTTTCGGATCCTCTACCACTTCAAGCTCAAAGGAGCCTTCCTGCTCAAGGGCGCCTTTAGTAAGAAAAAATTTTCCCAGAAGGGGCTCCAGGTTTTCAGGCGGGTTTTTTACCCAGATGGGTCTTGTTGAGATATGCGTTTTTAAAGGGAAGGATTTATCGGTTTCAAGGGGCCTTGCTTCATAAATTTTTAGTCGGAGATTAGTACTTTGATCTGGGTCGTAAAACCAGCTTGCCGGAGCCGGAAAAAGGACTGCTTTATCAATCTTTATAAGCGGTCCGGCTACCCAAAAACCGCTTTTCTTTGGTGTGCCCCAGAGGGGGAGCCATTTTTCGTCAAGGGGTTTGTCTTCTTTAAGGGCCTTTACCCGGGCCGGGTCAATGCCCTTTTGAGTCAGGATGGCGGTACGCAGGGCGCCGATAACGGTCTCTGGTACCGGGGGGAATACGGGCCTTCCAGCTTCGTGGGTTTCGCCGGCCTCCATGGCCTCACCACCGCGGAAAAAGAGAGTGTCAAGGGGCTTTAATTCAAGCCACTGTTCAATCATCTTCACCGCTCCTCTGCTCCCGCAAGGAATCTGGCTATTTCCAGGGCTTCGTAAGCTAGTGGGATTTCTTTTGAGTCCAAACGGCGGTCAGCCAGAAGCACAGCCGCCACCTTCCGGGCCAGCTCCCAGAGATTACCTTTGTCTTTTATCTTTTCGCTTCTGATCTGGCTCTGAATGAGCCTTGCTATTTCTTCTGGCTTATCCCAAAGGGCTTCAAGGCCTTCGGCCAATTCCCGTGGCCGGTAGGCAAAAGAGGCACTTAGCCTCCTTAAGGCAAAGGCTTTTACCAGTTCTGAAAAAGCCTCCCAGGGGTCGATTGCGTGCGGGCCTATTCTTACAAGGTCCTTGAATCCGGCGACAAAGGTGCGGCGCTCACCGGCCCGTCTCTGAAGCTCCAGGGCAAGCGCTGCCCGACCATTGTCTTTGGCAAGCTCAAGCAGGGCGTGTGCCCGCTCAAGGGCCGCGCGAAGCGGCCACTTGTGGTGCACCATGAGAAGCCCCCCTGAAATGGAGATCCCCTCGCCAGGCCCGAGATGCAGGAGTAATTCGTCTTCTGGAGAAAGCTCCTGACCACTTACGATTTCCCTTATGGTTTGGGCCTGCCCTTTTTGGCCAGCAGATTTGCCACGGCGCACAAAGGCCCAGTTGTAGGCCCTGGCGATCTCTAACGCCGCAGCAATTGCTGAGCTCGTTGGAAATACTGCACACACGTCGTCGCCCCCGGCATAGATAAGGCATCCCCTATGGCGAGAGACGATCTCGGGCACGGTGTGCAGGGCGAAATCCGAAAGGGCCTTGGAGATGGCCGCGTGCACCGCCGGCGAAAGGCTGCGTTTCTCTTCCAGATAATCCTTCCAGAAACAGGGCCAGAACTTTTCTGAAATTTCTCCCTGGTAAATGCGGTTTACAAGTTCGGGATGTATTACATCCCGCCACCTGGCCTCAAAACCCCCGGCAAGGAGTCTGCCCATGTGGTCGCCGTCCATCACCAGAATGGCGTAGTAGAAGTGTTGACTCTTAATGTGCTTTTCCTGAGGGAGCTTTTTAATGATGCCTTCTATTTGGGCAAACTTTTCCCCTTTAAGCTCGCAAATTTCAGGCCTCGTGTCTTTGTCTTTTGACAAACTTTCGTCTTTTTGGTGCCAGAATTCCGCAACGTCTTTGAGTTCAAAGGCGTCAAAGTGCTCTTTTACTTTTTCATACCAGTCTTTAATGGCTATCTCGGTAGTGGAAGGAAACCTTTCCGAATCGGAAAAATAAAGATAAAGGGGATGTTCATTAGAGACAGCCTTCAAGGCCAGGCGCTTAATAAGCCCGATAGCTGAAAGGCGTTCGGTTGCTTTAAACTCGGTCTGGGGAAAGCCAGCCCTTATCTTGCGCCACAGGGGATCTTTGCTTGGGCGGGGGTTTTCATCCGGCTGGTGATCTTCAAAAAGCTCACATTTGGCATGTCCATCTCTTTTGCATTCCACACAGGAAAACCGCAGGGCCTCAAGGTCCGGGTGCAGGTGACACTTTATGCCGGGTTCTTCGGCACGCTTCTCAGAAGGGGTAAGTTTTTCAGCGGCAAGGCCGCGCTGAACCAGGTCGTGCGTCAGGGGATAGAAGAATTTTTCGGCATAGGAAAGATACGGGAGTCGGCATTCCCGGGCCTTTTTAAGCAGATTTTTGAGACTTTCTGAAAGGGATAGCGGGAATATTTCCTGGTAGGCATCCAAAGTTTTTTCATCTATCAAGGGTGCCGCTGCCCAATGATATTCCCAGAATCGGCCCACCTGGCGGGTAAAAATCTTTTCCAGGGCCGAAAGGCACTTTGCAGGCACTTTGCTAAAGTTGCATTTTCTGGCTACCAGGTCTTTTACCGCATTGGCCAGGGCCTTCCAGGCGCGGTTGGTACGCTCTTTTATATGGTAAAAACATTCTTCCTCAAGCCCAGCAGGACAGAGGAAGATAAACTTGTTGGGCAAAGTGGCGGCCCTTGTTTCGTAATGATAGCGGTCTTTCCAGTGGTAAAACCCACATTCCCGGTCAAGAAAAGATTCAATCAGGGCCTGCCCCAGGGGAGAAGGATAGATGATGTGGTCTGAGCCATAGTGCAAGATTACCGTCTTCATGCCTTCGGCGGCCAGCCAGGAAAGGATGAGCGAGGCCGTCCAGAAGTCGCGAAGCTTGCGTGAGCGGGCAATAAAATCCTGCACAGGCGTAAGGCTAAAGAGCATCAAAGAGGCCTGGCGTCTGGAAGAAAGCCTGTAGCAGGAATAAAGGGCCGAGGTAAGGGCGCAATGCTGCCAGATGGCGTGGTCTGGAAGGCGGGTGTCTGCCGGAAGTACAGGCCATTGCCAGGAAACGCCACAGGTCTTCTCCTGGGCCAGCCGATAAGGGAATACGTGGAGAAAATAGTGAAAAAGCGCAAAAGAGCGCAAAGGCTGGGTGTCAGGGAGCTTTTCTTCGTCCTTGGCTATAAGTTCTAAAATCTCTTCCAGGGTACATTTTTTGGGAAAGCTTTTAAGTTTTAGGGATCTATTTTGGCCAGTGGGGTGGGTGATTACGGGATTTTGGCAAAAATCAATGTCACCCTGGTCTTCTTTTCTGGGCAAAAAAGTGCGGTCAAGCCCTGAGGCCACCTGATCTGCCCGCAAGACCAGATCATCGTCGGCAGAGACAAAAAGCTTATCTCTCAAGGTTTTGGCCCGACTTTCGTGCCCCCGTATGTCCAGGGCTTTGTCTGGCGGGTCGTGGAGAAAGGCCGCAAGCTTTTCGCGCCAGTAGGTCTCATCGCCTCTAAAAGTTTGGGGAATCTTACAGGCAGTCATTTATGCTTGCCCTTTGCATGGCCTGGTCCAGGCGCTCGTGCACCTTTTGCCAGAGTTCTATCTGTTGTTTTTTAGATAACCACATAGTTTTTTTGTTGGACTTTAAGTAATGATCCGGATCTAAATAATACGGAAGGTGTAAAACCAGAACTTTGTAAGTATCAGAATCGTGTCTGACAGTAAAACGCAGGGGCGAGGCCAAACGAGCTTTTGGAACATATTTATTCTTTTTATGGTTCCACGCACCCCAGCCGGCGTTTACCGCAGGATGATTAGTCAAAGGAAAACCTAAAAGATGCCTTTCAGCGATGTCGTGCGTCCCATCTGGATCTAATTTTGTTTTTTTTAGACCAATTATATCCTTCAGGCACGTAACTTGTGCGAAGATAAATATAAACTTCGGCAAGGAATTTCATAGCTTTTTCCCAGGATTTAAAACCCTCCCTTTTCCACAAAAGTAGCTTGCTGTTATCTCCTTTGGCAGGGGTATGAGGATAAGATTTATCAAAACAATCTTTCCAATAAGGAAGGTCTTCTAGCAATCTTTCGCTAAAATTTTCATCCAAATGGTAACAACCTTCCATCCCTTCCACCTGAAAACTTCCCCACCCGTTGCGTGAGCGGGCACCTGCGGCCCCGAAGGCCCGAAAGTAAAGAAGGGCTGTTTTAAAGAGTTCTGCCTCCCGGCCATCTTCTAAAAGAGAGACCGGGACAGTGAGCTTGAGGACAAAGGTGGCACCAGGAGCAAGGTAAGAGCGGGTGTAGCGGGGGGATCGAAGCTTTTTGTCCCAAGTTACGGGGCCGTAACCCAGATAAAGAAGAGGATTTACGGAGCGGCCAACTTCAGGATGAAAGATATTTTTTACCCCGGGTAACTTTTCGTCTTCTACGACCTTGGGATTTCCCTCAACCCAAATCTTTACCAGACTCCTGCGGGCCTTCTCTCCTCCACCGCCAAATATTTCAGATTCAGCCTTGAGCAAATCTTTGGGCGACTTATAAGTAAGGCCTGCGGCCACTCGCCACCAGTAGCGCAAAAGACCTTTAAAAGGGGCTGCCCGAAGAGAGGCTTGCTGATAAGCATCTCCCAGGAACATGGGCGTTAGGATGCGGCACCTGAGTTCGATGCTGGTTGGTTTTATTAAGTGGGAAAAAGACATCATAAATTGGATATCCTTATTACTTAAGACAATCCTCTTATAGAATAGGTTTAGCTAATGGGTCAATAGTTTGTTTTTTTAGACCATCCGATTTCCGGTTAAGGAATGGTAGTGAAAGTGACTTGTACTGGTAGGGGCACGGCATGGCGTGCCCCTACCAGTAATGGGAGCATGTTTTATCCGACAATGTGTCATCGCAAGGAGGCTCTCCCTTATCTGTCATCGCGAGGAGGCCCGTAAGGGCCGACGAAGCGATCTCTTTCCCGAACACAGAGAGGGATCTAGATTGCTTCGCTCACTGCGTTCGCTCGCAATGACTGACAAAAATAGTGCTTTCGATATCCATTCAATCCAAACCTCTAAAACCTCTAGAACCTCTAGAACCTCTAGAACCTCTAGAACCTCTACAAACTCTTCTACCTGATATTGCTTTACTTCGCTTGCAATGACATTGTTCAATTGTCGCCTGTTTTACGCTCCTAATAACGTTCCTAAAGAATAACTTCTTCTTCAGGACTATCGGGCAGTTCGCCCCAGCCGTGGGAGAAGGCCTGTTTACGGCAGGCCTCACATAAGCGATAAAATCGCACCCGGTCTTCCCTTGGTTTGATAAGCTCTTTAAGGCCAGCTTTCACCTGCTGATATTCTTTTTCGGTTAGCCAGCACTCAAAGACACTTTTTTGTTTCCACTGGCCGTAATCTTCCAGAAATTCGAAGACGCGGCGCAGACGCTTTTCGTCAGAGATGTCGTAAGAGATAATGAAGAAGAGCTTTTTGGCCATCCGTAAAAATTTATTGCGTTTTTAAATGGTTTTAGTTTAAAAAGGGCGGTGATGTCAAAAATTTTTCTGCCTTTAATAAGGGTCTGGTTTTCCCTGAGAGTAGAAGAGCCGCTTGTTTTTCCACGCAAGCCTTTTTCTCCCTTAAGGGGTGTGCTTGGCGCCCAGCTCAAACGCATCTCTTGTGTGGCAAGGCAATTTGAGACGTGCGCGCCATGCCCCTTAAACCAGCATTGTGCCTATGGTTATATCTTTGAAACCCCCCGGCCTGAAGATGCCGAAAGACTCAGGCTTTATCCTTACGTACCCCATCCCTTTGCTTTAACTCCTGTTTTGCCTTTAAAAGGAAATACCTTTGAACTTGGGCTTACCCTGGTGGGGCGTGGCATCCAGTATTTCCCGCATTTTGTGCTGGCCCTTTCGGCAGCAGGCGATAAGGGCCTTGGGCGCAGGCGGGCCCGGTTTCAAATCGCAGATATAAAAGACCACTTTGGCCACGAGAGCCTTTACCAAAAAGGACAGCTAAAACCCCCTACCATGAAAGAAGAAATCCATGAGGAAGGAGCCTCGCAAATAAAAATCAGGTTTTTGACCCCAACCAGCTTGCGTTTTGAAGGTCACTTGGTGCCGCCCAAAAATTTTGCCTTTCACATACTGGTGCGGAACCTTTTGCGCAGGGTCTCGGCCCTTTCTTATTTTCACGCCGAAAAGGAACTTAATCTTCCCTTTAAAGAGCTCATTGAAAGGGCTCAGGGGGTAAAAACCGTGGCAAAGCGCCTTTTTCCGCAGGAGATCATTCGCTACTCGGCCCGTAAAGAGACCACCATGCCCTTAAGGGGCTTTGTGGGAGAGGCCCTCTTTGAGGGCGAGCTTTCGCCCTTTATGCCCCTTTTGCGCCTGGGCGAGCTGGTTCACGTGGGCAAAAACACAAGCTTTGGCTTCGGGGCCTACCGCCTAGAAGAAATGAGCTGAGCTTAGCTCACCTTGCTCCCACAGGGGACGTCTTTTTCAGGAACAATCACCGCCAGTCCTTGTTCGCCTTTGGCCGCAAGGACCATCCCCTGGGAAGTAATGCCTCGGATCTTGGCAGGCTTTAAGTTTGCCACCAGGATGACTTTTTTCCCGATAAGGCTTTTGGGTTCATAATATTCGGCAATGCCCGCTATCACGGTTCTTTCTTCAGGGCACTTGACTTTGAGCTTTAAAAGTCGGTCTGTTCCAGGGACTTTTTCTGCTTCGATGATTTCAGCCACGCGTAGGTCAAGCTTCTGGAATTCTTCAAATGAAATGAGGTTTTCTTCACTCACTTTGGGCTCCTTTTGGTCTTGTTTGTCTTTGGGTTTTTCCTGAGGGGTTTCTTCTATCCGGGGGAAAATAGCCTTGCCGCGTTTTGTTTTTTGCCCTATGGGTAGGGATTCAAATTTGCTTAGGAATTCTCCTTTCAAATACTTGCCAGGCTCGAGACCAAGGCTTATTAAAACTTTTTCAGAAGATGTTGGCATGACTGGCCAAAGGGCTGTGGCGCAAAGGCGCAAAACTTCCAGGAGATGATAAAGCACGGTTGCCGCGCGTTCGGTTTTATTTTCTTTCATCAAGGTCCAGGGGGCCTGGTAATCAACGTAGCGGTTAGCCTCACGGATCAGTTCCCAAAGCGCAGAAAGCCCCCGATGGAACTGGAACTTTTCCATTTCTTCCAGATAGGTAGCACAGGCCTTTTGGCTAAGCTCTCTAAGTTTTTGATCGTCTGGCTCAAGGCTTGCACACTCAGGGACTTGGCCGCGGAAATATTTTTTGACCATGGTAAGGGTGCGGTGAACAAGGTTGCCGAGGTCGTTGGCCAAGTCTGCGTTTGTCCGGGTGCGCAGGGCCTCTTCGCTGAAGTTGGCATCAATGCCAAAGGCCATCTCCCGGAGTAAAAAGTAGCGGACCTGGTCAACTCCGTACTTGGCGGCAAGGTCTTTGGGGCGCACGATGTTCCCCAGGGATTTGGACATTTTAGTGTCGTCGATGTTCCAGTAGCCATGAACGTGAAGGCTGCGATAAGGCGGCACCCCAAGGGCCTTTAGCATAATGGGCCAGTAAACCGCATGGGGCTTAAGAATATCCTTGGCAATAACGTGGTGGGCAGGCCAGAACTTCTGCCACGAGGCACCTTCAGGGAAACCAATGCCTGAGAGATAATTAAGCAGGGCATCAAACCAGACATAAGTTACGAAATTTTTGTCAAAAGGAAGCTCTATGCCCCAGGTTAGCCTGCTTTTAGGGCGTGAGATGCAAAGGTCTTCTAAGTCTTCTTTGAGGAAAGATAAAATTTCATTCCTGTAGCGGGAAGGGGTAATGAATACCGGGTTTTTCTTTATGTGGTCAATAAGCCAGTCCTGATACTTAGAAAGCTTGAAAAAGTAATTAGCCTCTTTAAGCGGGGTAGGGGGGGTTTTGTGGTCCGGGCAAAGCCCGTCTTCTAGTTCTTTTTGGGTAAGAAAACGCTCGCATCCAAAGCAATAAAGCCCTTCGTACTCGGCGTAATAAATGTCGCCTTGTTCGTAGATTTTTTGAAGGGCAAGTTGCACTACGCGCTTGTGTTCAGGCTCAGTGGTGCGGATAAACCTATCGTAGGAGATGTTAAAAAGGGCCCAGGTTTCTTTGAAAAGGCTGCTTATGTGGTCAACGTATTCTTGAGGGGTAAGGCCTTTTTTTTCGGCGGCTTTTACGATTTTGTCGCCGTGTTCGTCGGTTCCGGTGAGGAAAAAGACTTCTTCCCCAAGGAGGCGTTTTAGCCTTGCCACAACATCTGCCACAATGGTGGTGTAGGCATGCCCAAGGTGGGGCTCGGCATTCACGTAGTAGATGGGAGTGGTGATGTAAAACGCCATTTTAAAGCTCCTTTCGAAAGTCTTCTACTGGAATTTCTACTTCTTCGCCTTCAGCAGTTTCAATGGTTACGGACTCACGAAAAATGTTATAGCGCACTACGCGGCCCTGAATCTCTGAAAGAGATACTTTTTTGCCAATCTTGGGAAGGCTTGCCGAAAGTTCTGCGTAAACATTGTGTTCAAATAGAAGACAGCAAAGAAGCCTTCCGCAAATGCCAGAGATTTTTACCGGGTCAAGGGGAAGGCTTTGTTCTTTGGCAATTTTTATAGAAACAGGATCAAACTTGCGCAAGAAAGTGGCGCAGCAGATTTCTCGCCCGCAGCAGCCAATGCCGCCTATCATGCCGGCTTCGTGGCGCACGCCTATCTGGCGCATTTCAATACGAGTTCGTAAGGCTCGTACCAGGTCTTTTACCAGTTGGCGAAAATCAATGCGGCCGTCAGCGGTGTAGTAAAAAATCACTTTGCTCCTGTCAAAAAGGCGTTCCACGCGCACAAGCTTCATCTCAAGCCCTTGCTCCTGGGCAAGTTGTTCGCAAATGCTCCAGGCCTTTTCTTCAAACTCAAGGTTTTCCTGGTGCCGGGTTATTTCTTTCGGGGTGGCAAGGCGTTTTACCTTGGGAAGGGCCTCTAAAGCTTCGCGCGAAAGCGGAAAAGAAACCGGTGCTGAGACCACCTGGGCTATCTCTGTCTGCTCGGGGAATTCAACGATTACCAGGTCTCCGGGTTTTAGGTCTTTTCCCTCAACTACGGCGTGAAATCCGGAATACCCTTCGCGAAAGACAAGCTCTACCACTTCTGGGGAGCCTTGCCTTTGTGTTTCTGGCTTTTTAGCGGGTTTTTCTTTTTTCTTGGGTTGTTCGCTAAAATTTTTCTTATTTTCTTTGCGATTATTGTTCTTTTGAGTTTTTTTTTGTTTTTTTTCTTTATTTTTTTTATGACTACGGCCCATATTTTCACCTTTTTAGCCTTATTTGGTTGCCTGCTTGTTTTATCTCTTCAATCCCCGTGGTTACCATTATGTTTTTCCGGTGTAAAGCAGCGTTAAGGATTGCGCTTATGAATTTATTGCTAACCAGTAAAAAGGCAAGCCTTAAGTTTTTAGCGAAAAATTTTGCGGAAAAGTTCTTTCATAAGAAAGTGGTCTTTTACCCCCGGGGAAGCTTCAATGCCAGAGCTTACGTCAAGGGCATAGGGTGCGGCTTGTTCTCTTGCCTGACTTATGTTTTCCGGGTTTAGGCCTCCTGCCAGGATAATAGGCAGACCAAATTTTTGGGCTTCTTTGGCTAGTTCCCAGTTAAATGCCTTTCCCGTACCCCCTGGAAGGCCCTTTACATAGGTATCAAGCAAAATAGCAGAAACTTTTCCCTGGTAAGGTGGAATTTTCAAAAGGTCGCTTTCGTCTTTAACTCTGATGGCCTTTATTACGTGGGGAAAAAACTCTTCGCAAACTTCCGGGGATTCTTCTCCGTGGAGTTGAACATAATCAAGGCCAACAAGATCTTTTATTTCTTTTATTTTTTCCTGGCTCTCGTTTACAAAGACCCCTACAGTGCTTACAAAGGGCGGAAGCTTTAAGCGGATAGCACGTGCTGCTTCAGGCAAAAGGTAACGAGGGCTTTTTTCGTAGAAAATAAAACCTATGGCGCTTGCTCCGAGTTCAGCTGCCAAAAGGGCGTCTTCAAGTCTGGTTATACCGCAGATTTTAATACGTATCATCGGCTTATCCTTCTTTTACGTAAACGGGCGGCGAAAAAGCCGTCAAGCCCGTGGCGATGAGGGTAAGTGCGCATAAAGCCTTCTTCGGTAGTAAGGCTCCTGGCCTCCTTGGGGAGCACGTCTTGTGCTTTTTCAATGATAAAGTCCTGGTGTTTTGCCAGAAAATTTTTGATTACTTCTTCATTTTCTTCAGGCTCAAGGCTGCAGGTGGCATAAACCATTACCCCTCCTTTTTTTAAAAGTGGGGCAAGGGATTCTAAAAGGCTCAGTTGTTTTTCAGGGATACTAACCAGGTCGTCAGGGGTCCTTGCCCATTTGATATCAGGGTGCCTTCTGATAACACCTGTGCCAGTGCAAGGGGCGTCTATCAAGATACGGTCAAAAAAACTACCCCCAAGGGTTTCAATGGCCCTGGTGGCGTCTCCTGTGATTACTTCGATGTTTGTCACTCCAAGCCTTTTGGCATTTTCTTTAAGGCGCTCAAGCCGCCAGGAAAGCACATCCATGGCGTATATGCGACCGGTATTGCGCATAAGCTGGGCGATATGGGTGGTCTTTCCCCCCACCCCTGCGCAGGCGTCTAGAATCCTTTCCCCGGGCATGGGAGAAAGAAGATAACTTACCAGTTGGCTTGCTTCGTCCTGGACCTGAAGCCAGCCAAATTTAAAAGGCTTAAGCGTGGTGATGCGACCCTGAAACCCTTTTAGCTCAATGCCATCGGGGCTAAAGCGGGTAGGTTTGGCCTCGGGTATCTCGGCCTTTAAATAAAGAAGCAGTTGTTCTCTGGTGACCCGCAGGGTATTGGCCCGCACCACAAGTGTTGACCTTTCGTTTCCTGCCTTAAGAAGGGCCTCTGCCTCTTCTTCACCAAAAAGTTTAAGCCAGCGTTCTACAAGCCAGCGAGGATAAGAGTATTTAACAGCAAGGTAAGCAACAGGATCCATTTCACGCGGAGGCAGTTCTATTTCGTTTTTGCGGCGGGCAAGCTCCCGCAACACCGCATTTACAAAGTTTACGATCCATTGGCCCCGCCGCTTTTTGACAATCTTTACGGTTTCTGCCACGGCAGCTTGTACGGGAATGCGGGTGAAAAGAAGCTGATAGGCCCCAAGGCGTAAGGCGTTCCGCACTTCAGGGTCCATTTTTTCAAGTGGTTTTTTGCTTACCCGCGAAAGCACGTAATCGATGAAGGCAAGATGCCGTACCACACCGTTTATAAGCTCACTTACCAACCCCTGGTCCCTTGGGTCAGGGAGCACGCTTTTTTCAAGCACTTCGCTTAGCACTTCGTCAAGAAGGGGTTTTTTAGTCTCCCAGCGGATGAGCACCTTAAGGGCCATAGCCCGGGGGTTTTTTCTTGGTAACTTTGGCATTGCCCTTTAAGCTCCTTGTGTTTCTGAAATCTTGCTGTAGGTTTAAGCCCTGATGAGCGCGGTGGCAAGGGTAAAATATCGCGTAATTTATGGTGATACCGATTGCGGCGGTGTGGTCTATTACGCCAACTACCTGCGCCTTTTTGAGATTGGCCGCACTGAGCTCCTGCGCGCAAAGGGCCTTACTTACCGCGAGATCGAAGAAAAAGAAAATCTCATCCTTCCCGTGGTAGAAGCCCACGTGCGTTATCGCAAACCTCTGCGCTACGATGACCTTGTCCTTATTGAGACTGCACTCACCGAACTAAAGCCCCATAAAGTGCGTTTTGATTACCGACTTTTGGTGGAAGATGTCCTACACGCCACGGGATATACGGTTCACGTTCCGGTAAACAAAGAAGGGCGCCTTCAAAAATTTCCGGAACCTCTATACCATTTTCTCGAAAAGCTTATCCTATCTGAAAAGTCGGTTTATAAAAATGAATGAATCTTCATTTTGCCCACATTTCTTTGTTGACAGGAAATTTTCGGATGTTATTATGCTTTTTTGACATCATATATGGAGGGAGGGAATTTTTTTGGCCGGAGTAATCGTTAGAGAAGACGAACCATTCGAACAGGCGCTAAAGCGGTTTAAGAAGGCGTGTGAGAAGGCAGGAATCCTTTCCGAAATCAAAAAACGCGAGTACTACGAAAAGCCCAGTGTCCGTCGCAAGAAAAAACTCATGGCTGCGCGTAAAAGGCTGCTAAAGCGCCTAAAACGCATGAAACAGCGTGACTAACCCGTTAACCCGGCTCTGTCTAGGAGCCGGGTTTTCTTTGTTCTAACCCTTAAGCATGAGATTACAAAGTCTCGAAAAACTTGAGTTCCGCAAAATTAAAGAATACCTTGCCAAAGAAGCTCGTACAGAGCTTGGCAGGTTGAAAATCAAAGAATTAACTCCTCATACCGACATTTCTTTCCTAGAAAAAGAATCCCAAAAACTAAAAGCCTTCGTAGAACTTTTCACCGAAGAGGGAAGGCCTCCTATTCCTTCCCTTTCTTTGCTGGGGCCTCTGGTGCGTCGCGCGGAAAAGGGCGGGCTCCTTACTATTTCTCAGGCCCAGCTTGTAAGGCGTTATCTTTACACGGCCAAAGATCTTTCGTCTTATTTATCCCAGAAAAAGCTCTCTCCTTTGGAAGACCTGCGCGCAAGGCTTCCTAGAATCACTCACCTTAGGCGTTTTCTCGACACCTTTTTTGACGAAAAAGGCTTAAGGCCTGACGCAAGCCCTAGGCTTTTTTCCCTTAAAAAGGCTCAAGTCAAAGCCGAGGAAAGGCTCCGCAAGCGCCTTGATGAGCTTCTCAAAAAATTTGCCAAGGCGGGCTTCTTACAAGAGGAACTTGTTACTCAGCGCAGAGGGCGTTTTTGTTTTCCGGTAAAGGCAGAAGCCAAGGCCAAAGTGCCGGGAATCCTTCACGATGTTTCCGCAAGTGGGGCTACGGTTTTTATTGAGCCCCTTGAAATTGTCCAAATCACCAACGAAATAGAAGCCCTTAAACGTGAAGAAGAGCGCGAAATAGAACGCATCTTGCGCGAAGTCTCAGAAGAAATCGCCCAAAATACCGCGGAGCTTATACAGCTTGAAGAAACACTTGCCGAGATAGACATCCTTTCTGCCAAGGCCCTTTTTGCAGAACGCATAAAAGGCCACTTGCCTGCTTTTAAAGAAGACGGAGCCCTTGTCTTGCGCGAGGCTGCACATCCCCTTCTTTTGCTTGCTGGAAGGGAAGTCGTGCGCAATGACTTTGTCTTCCCTTCGGAAAAACCCGTGGTGGTTATCAGCGGGCCCAACATGGGGGGTAAAACCGTTGCCCTTAAAACCGTAGGGCTTTTGGTGGTGATGGCGCAAAGTCTCATTCCCATCCCTGCTTCCTCTGCCAGCGAAATCCCGATTTTCGAAGGCCTTTTTGTAGATATAGGCGATGAGCAGGACCTTGCTGCTAACGAAAGTTCTTTTTCAGCACACGTAAAAAACCTAAAAGAAGCCCTTTCAGAGGCTGGCCCACGCAGGCTTTTTCTACTTGATGAAATAGGTCGGGGCACTGCTCCAGAAGAAGGTGCAGCCCTTGCTATGGCGGTGCTTGAAGAGCTTTACAGACGCGGGGCAAGGGTCATCGCCACCACCCATTACGAGGCCTTAAAGGCCTTTTCCTTTGCCAAAGACTGGATTTTACCCCTTGCCGTTAGCTTTGACGAAAAAACCGGAAAGCCTACTTATCGTTTCCTCTACGGGGTGGCAGGGCTCTCTCAAGGGCTTACCTTGGCAAAGAGACTTGGTTTGCCTGAAGACCTGATAAACCGGGCACATTCTTATTTGAGCCGGGAAGACCGAACTTTTAAAGAAGTACTTGAAAACCTGCGCTTAAAGCTTGAGGAACTTTCCCGAGAGAAAAAGGCCCTTGAGAAGGAAAAAGCAGCACTTCAAAGGGAAAAAGAAAGGCTTGTCTCCTTAGAGAAAGAACTAAAAGAAAAGTTTGCTGCCAAAGAAGCTGCTTTAACCAAAGAATTTGAGGAAAAAATTATAAAGCTAACCGAAGACTTCAAGCGTTTTCTTGCAGAGCTTAAATCCCGCAAAGTAAAAGAGAAAAAGGCAAGCGAAGAATTTTCATCCTTCATCAGAGAAAAGACCCGAGAAATTATCCCAGATGACACTGAAAAAGAAGCTCCTCTTACACCAGGGGCAAGGGTTAAGCTTAAGAGGGTAGGGCAGGAAGGACGCCTTTTGCGGGTCAAAGACAACGTTTGTGAGGTACAGGTAGGGCCTTTTAGGGTGGAAGTTCATCCAAAAGAGCTTATAGTTCTAACTGATGAGAAACAGCCCAAGCGCAGCACGTATAAGGTCGCTGCGGAAACAGAAGCCCAGGACGCCATTAACCTCATTGGTCTCACTGTTGATGAAGCTCTTCCCCTTCTCGAAAAAGCCCTTGATACTGCCTTTTTACAGGGAAAGACCCGTCTGACAATAATCCATGGCCTTGGCACCGGACGTCTTATGCGGGCGGTGCGCTCTTTTTTAAAAGGCCACGCCCAGGTGGCCAGCATGAGGCCAGGGGAGAGTTTTGAGGGGGGCGAGGCGGTTACCATCGTAGAATTAGCTACCAAAGAGGAGGCCGTGTGAGCCTTAAAGAGGCTGCTCGGCAAATAAAAGAAGTAGCCAATATTGTCGAAGTCATCGGGGAACACGTGTCCCTTAAGCGCAGCGGCCGCAATTACCTGGGGCTTTGTCCTTTCCATGCGGATAAAAAACCGTCTTTCACCGTAAATGAGGAGCGCCAAATCTTTCACTGTTTTGGTTGTGGCGTAGGCGGAGATGTCATCGCTTTTTACATGAAGTTTCACAACCTTGATTTCGTAAGTGCTGTCAAAGAGCTAGCCGCACGTTTTAATATCCCCATTTCTTTTGAATCAAAAGAGAATGAAGGCAAGCGGGCCAAGCTTTTTGAAATAAATGAAAAAGCCAGGCGCTTTTTTGAAAACATGCTCTGGGCCTCCCGGGCAGGGGAGCGGGTGCGAAACTACCTTAAAGAAAGAGGGCTTTCTCAGAAAGTTGCCAAAGCCTTTGGTTTGGGCTATGCCCCGGCTTCCTACGATAGTCTTGCCTCACATCTAAAAATGGCGGGAGTTGATCTTTCTTTGGCAGAAACTGCCGGGCTTTTGGCTAAACGCGCTGACGGAAGCTACTATGACCGCTTTCGGGACCGACTCATCTTTCCCATCTTTGACCAATCTGGCAGGGTAGCAGGATTTGGTGGCCGAATCTTAGATACCGGCGAGCCTAAGTACTTAAACACCCCTGAGACCCCCATTTATCACAAGGGATCAATTCTTTATGGTTTTTATCAGACGCGTGCTCACATTCGCGAAGCAAAGATGGGTTTTGTGGTGGAGGGCTATTTTGATTTACTCTCTCTTTATGAGGCTGGCGTGCGCGAGGCAGTTGCTACCCTTGGGACCGCGCTTACCCCTCATCATGCAAGACTTTTGCGTTCCCTTGCCAAAGACTGGTATCTAGTTTTTGACGCAGATGAAGCAGGAATTAAGGCTGCGCTGCGGGCGGCTCCTATCTTTTTGAATGAAGGCTTGTTCCCCAAGGTGATTGTGCTTCCTTCTGGAGAGGACCCGGATTCTTTTGTGCTTCGTTATGGAGAAGTGGCTTTTCGTGCCCTTACCGAAAAAGCCAAAGAGATTTTCGATTTCATGGTGGAGGTCCTTTCCCCGCGTTTTCCCAAGACTCCTCAGGGTAGGCTTTCCCTTTTCAAAGAGATTAAGCCGGCACTTGAGGCTATTTCTGATCCAGTGCTTTATGAGCTCTGTCTTGCCAAGGTGGCAGAACGCATTGGGGTTTCTGAAACGTCCTTGCGCAGTTCTTTATCTACCAAAGCGATTTGTCCTCATGTGAAAAATTCTCTTGGAAAGAAATATTCTGAGCGGGTAGTCATCGAATTTCTGGTCCATTTTCCCAAATACGTGGGAGAGCTAATGTCAGAAGGTATTTCAGAAGCGATTCAGGACGAACGATATAGGCGTTTGCTAGAGATTCTTGCTGAAATCGAAGACAAGACTTACGTGGACATCACCCTTGATGACCTTGAGCTTCAGGGGCTTTTAAGCGAGATTCTTCTTTCACCACCTCCTTTTGAGGACATTCCTCCAGAGCGTGTAGTTTGTGAGATCAAGGCCTGGCTTGCACGCAGGAAAAATAAAAAAAGGCTTTCTGAGATAAAAAAGGCCATCAAAGAGGCGGAGGCCGCGGGGCAGGAAGAAGAGGCCCTTCGTCTCTTAAGGGAGTACCAGGAGCTATGTCGTGTTTGTCATTAAAAATCAAAAGGGAGGGGGTTTATGGCAGACCTCACCAGAAACTTGGTGGATTTAAACGGGTTAGGAGGGGGGCAAACCAAAAAAGAGGCCATCATGAAGCCTCTGACTCAGCTGGAAGAAGTTGCTGATTTACTGGAAAGCCTTGAAATAAGCAAGGTGGAAGAAGAACCTGTTGAAGAGATCACTGAAGAAGTGATCAAAGACGTGTCACGTTCTGATCCCGTAAAACTCTATCTCAGAGAAATGGGCCGAGCTCGTCTTCTCTCCAGAGAGGAAGAAGTGCAGGTGGCCATGATAATTGAACAAGGGGAGCAGGATGCGTTAAAAGCTGCCATTAAAGCGAGGGGGGTGGTGCAGGAGATTTTTAACATTTGTGAGGAGTTTTTTGCAGGAAAACTTAAGGCGCGAGAAATAGTTCGAGATCTTGATGATTGTTTTACAGATAACGAAGCTGATGTTGAGCAAAGAAGCCAGGGGCTTCGTGGTTTGCTCCTTGAAGTCAGATGTGTAGCTCGGGACCTCCTTAGCCTGGAAGAAGCTCTTACTACTACTGAAAGCAAACAGGCAAGGGTCAGAATGCGTCAGCGGGCGCGTAAGCTCAGGGAAGAAATAATTGCGCGTCTTTGCCAGGTGCGACTTGACAAACGCTGTATCGAAAGAATTACCGCGCCAATTCTTAAAAGTTACGAAAAGATCAGAAAGGCCCAGAAAGAACTCAAGGCCTGTGAGAAGGACTCAGGGCATTCGCTTGCGCGTCTGGTGGCTTATTTCCAACGCACTAATGGTAATTTTTCTGAGATAGAAAATGCCGCAGCCAAGCTAGGCCTTGACATGGACCGGTTTCTCAATTTGCGTGCGCGTTATCTTCTTGCCAAAAAAGCTATGAAAGAAGCCGAAGAAGAGGCAGGGCTCCCAATCAAGACTCTTGAGAAAGTGGCTGCTGATGTTGAGAAGTCTTTGAAAAAGGCAAGAGAGGCCAAAGACGAACTGGTAAAGGCCAATCTTCGTCTGGTAGTTTCCATTGCCAAAAAATATACCGGCCGAGGCCTTCAATTTCTTGACCTTATCCAAGAGGGCAATATCGGGCTGATGAAAGCGGTTGAAAAATTCGACTATCGCAGGGGGTATAAGTTCAGCACCTATGCCACCTGGTGGATAAGACAGGCTATTACCAGGGCCATTGCTGATCAGGCTCGTACTATAAGAATTCCGGTGCACATGATTGAAACCATTAACAAGCTTGTGCGGGTATCGCTTCAGATTTATCAGGAAACCGGCCAGGAACCAACCCCCGAAGAGATAGCCGAGCGCATGGAACTTCCTGTAGAAAAAGTTCGCAAAATCCTGAAGATTGCCAAAGAGCCCATTTCACTTGAAACGCCTATTGGAGAGGACGAGGATTCCCATTTAGGTGATTTTATCGAAGACCAGCGCGTGCCTGCCCCTGATCAGGTCGCCATTTCTTTAAGCCTTATTGAGCAAACAAGGCGTGTGCTCTCCACCCTTACGCCCAGGGAAGAGAAAGTCCTTCGTATGCGGTTTGGTATTGGCGAACGTGGGGAACACACCCTAGAGGAAGTTGGTAGAGAATTTAGGGTAACGCGTGAAAGGATTCGCCAGATAGAGGCTAAGGCTTTGCGTAAACTTAGACATCCGAGCAGAAGCCGTAAATTGCGTGCTTTCATTAAAAATCCTTAAATCCTACGGTCTTACATTTTCGTTAGAGTTGTCTTTATTTCATTTAAGCGGGCGGCTTAAGCCGCCCGTTAATATTTTTATGGGTTCGTTCTTAAGTTTCCGATTAAAGTAAGGGTAAATAGATACTCTCAGTTGACAAATAGATGGATAAGGATACATTTTAGGATGAAAATTGGTTTTGTGGGCCCATAGCTCAGCTGGTTAGAGCCACCGGCTCATAACCGGTAGGTCCCTGGTTCGAGTCCAGGTGGGCCCACCAATTTTTAAGGTGCATTACCTAATGCACCTTTTATTTTTGCTCAAAAAATGGCAACTACAGTTGAAGAGATAACCAGAGCTTTTGAAGAATGGACACCAAACACGCTGGCTGAAGATTGGGATAACGTTGGTCTTCAGCTCGGTTCTTTAAAAGCAAAAGTCAAAAAGCTCGGTTTTGCCCTTGATCTTACCCCACAGACCCTCTCTCAGGCGATTTCTTACGGCTTAGATTGCCTTGTTACCCACCATCCTTTCTTGTTTAAAAGTATCAAAAATATTTGCTGGGATAGCTGGCCAGGAAGTGCTATAAAAACACTTTGTGAAAAAAATATTTCCCTTATTTCTCTTCACACTAACCTCGATGCTGCGCAGGAAGGCGTAAGCGACATTTTGGCAAAGCTTCTTCACCTAAAAGTCGAGCGTGCCATACTTCCAAGCAAAGGTGCCGCCAAGTATCTTGTTTCTCTTTATGTCCCCAAGGGTTATGAAGAAAAGATCAGGCAAATTTTACTCGAAGAAAAGACTTCTTTTCGGGGCAAATACTATGCTTGCTCTTTTGCGGTGGAAGGTAAAGGGAGTTTTTTCCCTGAAGAAGATGCTAAACCTTTTGTGGGTGAGAGCGGAAAACTAAACGTAGTCCCTGAAACCAAGCTTGAATTTCTGGTCCCTGGCTATCAACTCCCAAAGATTATTTCGAAAATTAAAGAAATTCATCCCTACGAAGAAGTGCCCTTTGATGTTTTGCCTTTAGAGACCAGAGATGCCAAGGTTGGTCTGGGAAGGGTGGGCCTGCTGCCTCTGGAAATTACTTTGCGAGAGCTTGCCCTTAAAGTTTCAGAGGTTTTGCAATCAAAGGCTGTTTTTATGGTGGGAGATCCCCAAAAACTCGTAAGAAAAGTAGCCCTTTGTGCAGGGGCAGGAGGCGAACTTTTTAAAAGGGCTTATGACCGTGGTGCAGAGGTTTATATTACGGCGGAAGTCAAGTACCATCAGGCGCGCGAGGCAGAAACCTTGGGCCTTAGCCTTATTTCCTGTGGGCATTTTGAGTCTGAAATCTTTATCGTGCCCCAAATGGCAGAGTTTATAAAGTCATGGGCTGCTGCAAGGGATTTAGACCTTGAAGTTTTTGTTTTAAAAGAAAAATCACCCTTTTTACCGGTATTTTAATGAAGAGGAGGTAAATAGTGCGGGAGGAAATTGTAAATCTAATCAAGCTTCAAGAGATTGACCTTAAAATTTTATCACTTGATAAGGCCAAGGAAGAATTTCCAGAGTCTCTTAAGGCCGCAGAAGAAGCTTTAGCTCAAAAGAAAAAAGAACTTCAAGCCCTAGAGAATGAGATTGAAGAGTTGCAATTTCAGCGTCGGAAATTTGAAGAAGAGCTCGAGCAGGAGTATCAGCGTCTTAAAAAAAGTCAGACGAGGCTTATGGAAGTCAAGGCCCAGCGGGAGTATCAGGCCCTTTTAAAAGAGATAGAAGAAATTAAAAAGGCCAACAAAAAGCGAGAAGAAGAACTCATTCACATGATGGAACGCGTTGAAGAACTCTCTAAGAAAAAAGAGGAAGTTAAAAAAGAAATCGGCGATCTTGAGAAAAAAGTCGAAGAGGAAAGGGCGAAATACGACGCCAAGTGTGCTGAACTTGACAAAGAAAGAGACGGCATCTGGAAAGAGCGTGAAAGCATTGCTAACAAGATTCCGACCAATTTGCTTAAGCGCTACGAATTTATCAAATCGCGAAGACACGGGCTCGCAGTAGTGCCTGTTATGAATGCGGTTTGCGATGGCTGTCACATGAACATACCGCCGCAGCTCTACAACGAGCTTCAACGCGATGACAAAATTTACGAATGCCCTATTTGCCAACGTATCATCTTTTTTAAGAAAGAATATGCAGAAGTTCTTCCAGGGGACCCCGAAGTAGAAGAGGCGTCTCAAGAAGAAGAACCTGAAAAGGCCAAAAAAACCAGGAAAAAGAAGAAAGCCAAAAAGGCCAAGGAAGAATAAAAGGCGGCTTAGGCCGCCTTTTATCTTAAATTGCTGCGGTAACCTAAGTCTTCAATCATAATCTTGTCTGTTTCTAGATTCCTCCCGTGGGTAGTCAAATAATTGCCAACCATCAGGGCATTGGCCGGGAAAAGACAGAGGGCTTGAAGATCCCTAAGATTATATTCTCTTCCGCCACACACACGAATTTCCTTGTCAGGCAGAAAAAATCTAAGCACTACGAGGACGGCCAGGGCCTTTTGCGGGGTAAGAAATGATGCCTTTTCAAGAGGAGTGCCACAAATAGGGTGTAAAAAATTAACCGGGATCGAATCTGGAGCAAGTTTTTTCAAAGTTTCGGCAAATTCAATTACCTGGGTGGCTTTTTCTCCTAAGCCAAAGATCCCGCCGCAGCAAAGGGAAAGCCCGATTTCCTTGACCCTGGCTGCGGTGCGAAGTCTTTCCCTCCAATCCTGTTTAGTGCAAATTTCAGGATAAAAACTTTCTGCGGTTTCAAGGTTGTGATGGTAACGGGAAAGTCCGGCTTCTTTTAAGGCTTTAAGCTCATCTATTCCAAGTTGTCCTAAGGATGCACAGAGTTTGAGCTTGGGGAATTTTTCGCGCGCCTTTTCAATCACCGCCAAAATCTTTTTTAAATCTTTGGGAGAGGGTTTTATGCCGCTTGTTACCAGGCTAAAGCGGTCAATCCCTGAGTAAGCGGCGTTTTCTATGGCGCTAAGAAGTTCTTTTTCAGATAGTAAAGGATATTCCGGTGCGCCTGTGCGATAGTCTTTTGCCTGGGCACAAAACTTGCAGTCTGAAGGGCAGCGCCCACTTTTGGCGTTTACAATAGCGCAGGTTTCGACCTGGTTTCCAAAATACTTTTCTTTGAGTTTTTTGGCCTCAAATAAGGCGGAAAATACATCTACTTTGCCTTCAATAAGCTCTATAATGGTCTTTTTTTCTATGAACATGGCCTCATATTATTAGCCGTTTTTTAATTTGTCACTTAAAGGATCCGTTCCCATTTTTTGGCACGAAAAATAGGAACGGATCCCTTGTGGTTGGCTTGCTAGACTGATCTCGGCCTTTTTACAAAGGACCTTGGAAATTTTTTTTCATTTTTTCCCTGGTCAAAAAAATTTCACAAACTTATATTAAATCTGACACAATAAAAGGAGAGAGCCATGCAGCCAAATGTCCAACAAAAACTCAATATATGGCGTTCAAAAACCGGGGCCCTGTTAAAAGGGCTAGTTTTAATGGGGATATTTTTGAAAAATAGGCCTCTTTCCATAAGGCCTAAGCAACGCTTACGTAAACGAAAACCAGGAGATAAGTTGCGCATAGCTATTGTTACCGAATACTACTACCCAAACCTGGGTGGCATAACCGAACACGTCCACCACTTTGCGCAAGAACTATTAGCACAGGGACATGAGGTCAAAATAATAACACCCGAAGCAGGGCCTTTTGGCCGAGATGTTGGCGAAATTGCCAAAAATATCATTAAGATTGGACAGTCAGTGCCCATTTATTCGAATGATTCTTATGCCTGTGTAAGCATCGGGCGGCGTTTGAATGAAGATTTGGAAAAGACTCTTACCACAGGAAACTTTGATATTGTTCATGTTCACTCTCCTTTGACTCCCACTCTTCCTTTGTTGAGTATTCGCTATGCCCCTTGTCCGGTGGTTGGGACTTTTCATACGCATTTTAACGAAAACATTTGGATGTCTCTTTTTTCCTCTAAACTTATGCCATATATGGAGGCCCTTGCTTTGCGCATTGCGGTTTCTCCGGTATGTGTGAGGTCTCTTGAGCGCTATTTCCCTGAGTTTCCCTTTGTAGTTATTCCCAACGGAATTGACGTGGATTGGTATAATCCAAAGCAAGACCCAATTCCTTCTTTTGCTGATGGCTTTTTTAATATTTTGTACGTAGGCCGCTTTGATCCCCGGAATGGTCTTGATATTTTGATTGAAGCTTTCGAGATCCTTGCGGCCAAGTATCCGAGGCTTCGCCTCATTATAATTGGTTATGGGCCCCTTGAGCCTGCCTATCGCAAAATGGTTCCTGAGTGGCTTAAGGAGAGAATTATTTTTGTCGGCCGTGTAGATGAAGAGCGCCCTGCTTATTTTAGGGCAGCGCATGTTTTGTGTTTTCCTGCAAAAAAAGGAAGCTTTGGCATAACCCTTCTTGAAGCTATGGCTTCAGGCGTACCAGTAGTAACCACTGACATAGAAGGTTTTCGTTTTGTGATGGAAAATGGCAAGCACGGCCTTATGGTGCCTGAGGAAGAAGGTGTGTCTGGTTACGTTCGCGCCCTTGAATACCTGATTAAGAACCCTGAGGCCCGAGAGGGGATGGGCCGGGCTGCACGCCTAAGGGCAGAAGAGTTTTCCTGGCCGAGAGTTGCCGCCAAGGTGCTTGATAACTATTACCAAATCCTTGCTTAGGGTTATATTTTGGAACTAGAAAACGTTTACTGGCGTATTTGGTCAGCTATCCCTTCCCGTGAGAAAAAAAAGATCAAATTAGGCGCTTTTCTTGCCGGAGGCCTTTTTTTGGGAATTACTAAAACACCCTGGCGCAAGATCCTAGCTGTTTTGGCGCCAAACACGCTTTTTTTAATAGATACCTTTTGCCCTCAGATAAATCTTTTTGCTAAGCCATTTTGGCGCGGGAAAAGTCAGCGAAGCCTAGCCCTGAGCTTTGACGACGGCCCAGACCCTTTTATCACGCCGCATCTTGTTGAGCTTCTTGAGCGCTACCAAGCACGCGCTACATTTTTTCAATTAGTAGAACAAGCACGCAGATATCCGCAAATTTTAAAGTTCATAAAAGCTTCTGGCCATGAGATTGGTCTTCACGGACTCAACCATCGTAAGGTGCATTTAATGGGCCAGAGACAATTCAGGAAAAATATTGAAAAAGGACGCAAGCAATTAGAAGATCTTCTTGGGGAAATGGTTTTGTGGTACCGTCCCCCCCATGGTTTTTTGCGGTTTGATCAATACTTAATCCTTAAAAAACTCGGTCTAAAAGTCGCTGGTTGGACTATAGGGGTTTGGGATACCGATGAAAACGTAACCGCAAAAGAAATTTTTGAGCGGCTCAGGAAAAGCGTGCGTCCTGGCGATATCGTGCTTCTTCATGACAGCGTGGCAGAAAGACACCGCCCTCAAACGGCAATGCTTAAAGCCCTGGATGTTTTTTTAGCTTCTTTATCAACGCAAGGTATCAAGGCTGTTACGATAAGTGAGCTCTGGGAAGAGACAAAGAGTGGGCAAAAGATTCAATAAAGACCTTTGCAAAATTGTCGGGATCAGAGTTGCAAGCACAATTGCAAGGATCCGTTCCTATTTTTCTTCCCGAAAAATGGGAATGGATCCTCGAACGGGCCTTAAGAAAAGGTATTTTGCAAAGGTCTCCAATAACATTTTGCAATATATTCTTTCATGGGGATTAGCCTTAGGGTGTTTTGCCTATCTTTTCTGGAAGATAGACCTTAAGTCTTTTTGGCAAACCCTAATTCAGGCAAGCCCCCATTGGCTTTTAGGAGTGGCACTTTTAAATATTTTGGTTCTGTTGCTTAAGGCCGAGCGCTGGCGTCTTTTCGTAAGGCCCCTTTCTTCGCTATCTTTTGGGGAGACCCTTTGCCTTACTATTTTGGGTTTTTTTGGCAACAGCATTTTGCCCGCTCGGGCAGGTGACGTAGGAAGAGGGCTTTATCTTGCAAAACGCGGAGTTCCCTGGGCCGCGGGAGTTTCTACCGTGGCAAGCGACAAATTGATAGATGCCATTGGGCTCATGAGTTTTGTTATCCCTCTTATTCCATCTCTTCCCCGATTTTTAAGAGACGGCGCTTTACTACTGCTTTTTGTGGTTTCAGGGATTTTTGTTTTTATTCTTTTTTTCTCAAGGAAGTTCACCCAAAAAGATTTGGCTTATGCTCGCGGGAGGGTTTCGAAGGCCCTAATGGCTTTGAGCCTTGGAACTCACGGCTTCAAAGATAAAATCATCTTTTTTAAAGCCTATTTATTGACTTTGTTTTCTTGGTTCTTACAAATAGAAATGTTGATTCTGACAGCTAAGGCCTTGGGATTGAGTTTGGGTTTTGCTACGGCTCTTTTGACAATCCTTGGCCTTAATGTAGCCCTTGTTTTACCTACTCCTCCTGCAGGGATTGGTATTGCTCATGCGGCGATCGTAATGGTTCTTACCCATTTTGGTTATGCCAAGCCCCAAGCTTTAAGTATTGCGGTTCTTTATCATGGGATCCAGGTTATGGTCCTTGCGATTTTAGGACCGGTATTTTGGGTTTTAAAATCGCGTCTTCTTGCTGGCTTTGCCTCAGCAAATGCTGCTGAATAAAGAAATCTCTCTGCCGAAGTCCTGAGCGAAGCGAATAAAAAGCGAGCGACTACGTCGCTTGCGATGACGGCTTATATCAGACAAAAAATATTGCCCTTAGCCACTTCTTGACGGAACAACTTTTAGTTGTAGTTTTCAATTATAAATCTAAACTTAGGGAGAGGGGAAAATGATAGTTATTCTTAAGCCAGATATAGACCCATCTGGCCCAGAAGTTCAAAGAATTCTTGAGACTTTGCATTACTATCAAGGCATCACCACCCGGATTTCAGGGATAACAGGCCTTGAGCGTAAAGTTATCGAAATTTACGTAATTGGCGATACCTCCCGGATCCCGGATGAAGAGATAGCTTCTTTGCCCGGGGTTGAAAGGGTTGTTAGGGTATCTAAAAAATATCGTCTTATCGGACGTCATACCGAAGACCAAGAAGGTCTAGGTTTTACTTATAACGGGCTTTATTTCAGTCAAGACACCTTTCATATCTTTGCCGGGCTTTGTGCGGTGGATACCCCTGAGCACGTTGAAATGATGTTTGCTGCTATGCGAGAGGTGGGCTTAGAAACCGCCCGAATGGGAGTCTATAAACCGCGCACCAATCCGTATTCTTTCCAGGGGCACGGGCGAAAGTGTCTTCCTTGGCTTTTAGAGCTTGCTGGCAAATACGGCATTCGTTGTATTGCCATGGAAGTGTGTAAGGAATCACATATCGACGAAATCTTTGAAGAATGGGAAAGAGCTGGGCGCCCCACGGGTATTATGCTTCAGATTGGCACCCGCAACGCGCAGAACTTCGAACTGCTTAAGGCGGTTGGTAGCCAGAATGAATTCCCGGTGCTTTACAAAAGAGGCATGGGCATCACCATTGAAGAAAGCTTAAATGCCTGTGAGTACATTGCCAGCGAAGGAAACCGCAACATTATCTTTTGCCTGCGCGGGGTAAAAACTAACCTTGGTGAGCCCCACCGCAATCTTGTTGATTTTGCCCATGTGCCGGTGATAAAAAGCCAGACCAGGCTTCCCGTTTGTGTTGACCCTACCCATTCAGTAGGGAGACGCCACGCCGGGCCTGACGGGATTCAGGAGATCTTTCATGCTGCAGCCCAGGGGGTAATTGCCGGGGCCAATATGCTTTTGGTGGAGTTTCACCCAAGGCCAGAAAAGGCCCTTTGTGATGGTCCTCAGGCCTTAACCTTAGAAGAATTGCCGCACTTTGTAGAAGATATGAAAATCGTGCGCGAGGCCTATTTGCAGCGTAAAGATTTGGCCAGCCGCTATGCCTTGCAAGCTATGGCACCAAAAGTAACTACCATAAAGTTTTAAAGGAGAGAATATGAAACGTCGCCTTCACTACATTCAGCATGTTCCCTTTGAAACTCCGGGAGTAATCCTTGATTGGGCAAAAAGCAGAAGTTATGAGGTTACCCACACGCGAGTTTTTTTAGATGAGCCGTTTCCTTCTGCCCTTGATTTTGACTTTTTGGTGCTCATGGGTGGCCCTATGAGTGTCCACGATGAGGATCAATTCCCCTGGCTTTCCGAAGAAAAGACCTTTCTTAAAAATATCCTGGGGGAGGATGAAGAAAGAATTAAGATTATGGGGATATGCCTTGGGGCCCAGCTTATTGCCGAAGCCCTAGGCGCAGAAGTTTACCCGAACCGCTACAAAGAAATTGGCTGGTTTCCCATTGAGCTTACCGAGGCAGGGAAGGCCCATCGTCTTTTTAGAGACTGGCCAAGCCCTTTTAACGTTTTTCACTGGCATGGAGAAACCTTTTCCTTGCCGCAAGAAGCCACTCACATTGCCTATTCTGAGGCCTGTGAAAACCAGGCTTTTCTTTACAAAGATCGCATTCTTGCCCTTCAATTTCATCTAGAAGTGACCCCTGATCTGGTAGCCGGTCTTATTGAAAACAGTGCGGATGATATTGTCCCAGGGCCTTATGTGCAGGACCCTGAAGCTATTAAAGGTCAGCCCGAGCTCTATGAACTTTGTCATGAGATGCTTTTCAAGCTGCTTGACCGGTTTATGAGGCTTTAGCCTCTAGAGCACAAGCCAGGGCAAGATATTTTTCAGGGGGGATTTGTTCTGCCCTTAAATCAGGAGAAAGGCCCTGGCTGAGTAGTAATTGCTTAGCCTGGTCTTTAGTTAGCCCAAGGGGTTTTAAATTTGCAGCGATCTTTTTGCGCCTTTTGCTAAAAGCAGCTTTAAGCAAAGCGACAAGGACTTTTTCATTTGGAAGGGCTTTGTTTAAAAAGGTTATTTTTACTACCGTAGAATGGACTTCAGGGGATGGATAAAAACAGCCAGGGGAAAGTTGCATTAGTTTTTCGACCCTGGCAGTTAAAGCAAGGAGCACGCTCAAAGGGCCGTAATTTTTGCTTCCTGGCATAGCAGAAAGCCTTTCAGCTACTTCTTTCTGGAACATAAAAGTGCAAAAGTTTATTATCTTGCGTTGTTCAACAAGACGCCAAAGGAGCCTGCTTGAGAGATAGTACGGAAGGTTTCCAAAAAGGATTAAGGGTTTTGCTATTTCTTCGAAGAGTCTTTGATAATCAAGTTTTAAAATATTTCCTTGGCGAATTTCGACGTTTTCGGGCAAAAAATTTTCTTTCTCAAGGATGTTAATGAGATTTTTATCTATTTCAAAACCAATTACCCGCGAGACCTTTTCTGCCAGTGCGCAAGTAAGGGTACCAAGGCCAACACCAAGCTCGATTACGGTTTCTTGGGGAGAAACCCCTGAGAGCTCGACTATTTTTCGCGCAATGTTTATATCTGCCAAAAAGTTTTGGCCAAGGCTTTTGCGTGCAAAAATACCGTAGCGTTTAAGCAGGGTGCGTGGTGTGGGGATTTTAGCTAAGGCGTTTGAATTGGCTTCTGGCATAGACATCAAGTTCAAGGTCAGCAAACTCGCCTCGTAAGAATTTGTGATAGCCACAAACTCCTATCATGGCAGCGTTATCGGTGCAAAATTCAGGCCGCGGAATAAAAACGCGGAAGTCTCTTTCTTGGGCGAGCTTTTGAAGGGCAGCACGTAGGCGTTTGTTGGCCGCAACACCACCTGCTACCACGAGATTTTGGCAGCCTGTGGCCGAAAGGGCAGAAAGCGCTTTAGTCACCAGGACTTCTACCACGGCTTCTTCAAATGCTGCGCAAAGATCATGGATAGGGATAGGGAGCCCTTTACGCTTTAGGTCATTTACATAGTTTGCTACGGCGGTTTTAAGGCCTGAGAAACTAAAATCAAAGTTATTTTTGTCAAGCATAGGGCGGGGAAGGGGGATCAGTTTAGGGTTCCCCTGTTCTGCCAGGCGGCTAATGATACGCCCTCCCGGGTATCCCAGGCCAAGGAGCTTGGCAACTTTGTCAAAGGCTTCGCCGCAAGCGTCATCTCTCGTCTGCCCGAGCAGGAAATATTCAAGATAGTCTTTTACCAAAAAAAGTGCAGTATGCCCTCCAGAGACCACCAAGGCCACAAAAGGGAAATCAGGGGTTTTTTCTTCTAAAAACACAGCAAGAAAATGCGCGTTTATGTGATCAACAGCAACTAAGGGGATCCCTTGGGCAAAAGAAATGGACTTGGCAAAAGAGACCCCTATGACCAGGGAGCCAATGAGTCCTGGGCCATTGGTTACGGAGATAGCATCTATCTCTTTGAGAGTAACGTTTGCCTTTTTAAGGGCTTCCTGCGCCAGGGGGAGGATTACTTCCATGTGTTTGCGCGAAGCAAGCTCGGGGACAATTCCTCCGTAGCGTCTATGAAGCTCTTCCTGTGAGGCTACAAGGTTTGCAAGAATCTTGCGGCCATCTTCTAAAATGGCTACAGCTGTTTCATCGCAGGAGGTTTCTATGGCCAAAATTTTCATGGTTTTTAATGTAATGGGCCTGAGAAATATTTCAAAAGTTAATTTGAGTTAGAGCAGGCTTTTTAGTAGCCAATATGTAGCAGGAAGAAACTGCATGCCAGGTGGCGTCTAGAAAGGCTGCGGCTCCTGGCCGTCGCGAAAAACCGCCTTCTGGTTTTTGGCAAGCGGCGAGGAAGTTTGTAACGCTATCGGTTTTAAAGGGAAAACGTCCAAAAAGGGAAAAAGTCTCTAAGGCATAGTGAGTAGTGTCTATAAAAGAAGTTGTGCCAGGCTTAAAACCGAATCCTCCATCATAATTTTGGCAAAGTTCTAGCCAGCTTAGCCAACTTGGATCCATTGAGTGGCCTAAAAACTTTTTTAGGGTTGACCAGAAAAATAACTCCTTGATGGCGGGATCAGTAGAAAGAGATGGGCTTTTGTTAAAAGGAAACTCAAGGCCAAAGCTTTTACAGATGAGACTACAATAAAAAAGATTTTCTAGTGAGTGTAAGTGGTATGATTTTTCTTCTAAAAATGAGGAGATTTCATCGACTGAGGGTAAAATATTTGTCCAGGAAAGCATTGTTAAAATTTGATAAGCACTTTTAAAGTTAAGGCTTCTTTCTTGCCATTTATGTTTTACAAATTTTTTGTCTGAAATACTTAAGATTTCATCATCAAGACGTGAAAGAGTTCGTAAGAGAAATAGGCTATGGATAGCATGGAAAGTATCTTCTACCGTAGCAGGGAGGTGTTTGGTGCCCCCGTATCCTCCAGATGCTTTAAGCCTTTCTTTGATAAAAAAGATTACCCTTTTAAAGGTAAGTTTCGTCATAGTTTGACTAAATTAGCAAGTATTTAAAGGGACACAAGAATTTAAAAGAGAAACTTTGCGCCGCCTGCGCTTAAGCCCAAGCTTCTCCCTTAGCGCGGCAAGCGCCTCTTTTACAAACTTCTCCGTGCCTATTACCAAGCCCTCTGAAAAATATATAATCCTCCGCCTAAAAACCTCCGCTTCTTTTAATTCGTGCCTGTCCCCAATTCCTCCCTTCCCATACACAAACTCTCGATACATCCCTAGCCGCTCCCGATAACCCTTGCTCGTAAATTCTGCTACTCCGAGATTCGTCGATAAGAACCCGTCT
>NZ_ATXH01000019.1 GCF_000421585.1 Thermodesulfatator atlanticus DSM 21156 | reverse complement strand
AATTTGAGGCAAGATATTATGAGGGAAGATACAGGGAGGCAGCTTAAATGATGTCTCCTCAAGATGAGGCCCAAAAGTGTCCGGTATTTTGGGTAGCACTACAAGCCCTTGGGAATATCAATCCAGAGAGCCGGAATTTCAAAAAGCTTGCTTCGCACCTCTATGCGCTTAAAGGGAACCGTGGGTTTTTCCCATTTAAAGGAACTATAAAGCTTGAAAAGTCTCTCAAGAGATTCTCCAGGTGGTGGCAAAAAAAGCACCGCAAGACTATACTTTTTGCCCCTGGTTAGCATCAGCGCTGCTCGTGTTTCTTGGTTTGCCAGGCCTTTTAAGTAAAGCCGAAAAATAAAGCCCTGGTCAAAATAAGGAGAAAAAGAAAGATAAGGAGCCTTAACTAAGGCCAGCGAAAAATTCTTGTTAGTCTTGAAAAAGACTTCTCCCTGCTTATAAAACGGCAGCGAAAGAACTCTTAAAAGATAAGCTTCGTCGGCTTTCTTGGGATTTTTAAGGGGGAAAATTACTATGCCACCAGGTCTATCAAGACATCTTAAAATGATACGCCCCTCTGCGGAGCGAACGTTCAAAGTATAAGCTGGGGGGAGATCAACCCTAATTCCGTGAAGAGGATCAATTACCCATTCTCCCAGGGCCTGTGAAGAAAAAAATATAAGGCAAGACAGAAGAAAAATTAAATATCTCATTTGTTTTCCTCCTGCCTTGACTTTACTTTTTATTGTAGCAAATTTTTGGGCAAATTAAGCAAAAAGGCTTTTTTGTTTGGGGGGAGGGGAAGCAGGTTCTTCTTCGTCGGGTTCAAAGATGCGAATCTTGCCATAGACCCCGTCAAAACCAGGTTTGATGTAAAGCCTGCCCTGGCGCACCCGGGAAATCCCTTCCACAATACGTTCGGGCAGAAGTTCTTTTAGTTCTTCAAGACTTTTGTATAGCAAAATGTCTAGCTCTGGGCCTGCCATTTCAAGGATTTGCTTATAGGTTTTAAGCACTGCCTGGGTCTGTGGCCCTTTACCCAGGGCCTCGGCTATTATCTCCTGAAGCGGCACAAGGTGCAGTGCTTGCGGCTTATCAGGAGGTTTATACCCTGCAGGTCTGTCGGCAAGCTCTACCACCCGATGCATTACCCCAACGGTAACAGGTTCTCCACACACCGGGCATTTCCCGCCATGGGCCAGGGTTTCTTCTGGTGAAAAAGAAACCCCACAATTTCGGTGGCCGTCGTAATGGTACTTGCCTTCTGCGGGATAGAACTCAATGGTGAATGCCAGGTTGTCTTTCAAAAGGGCCTCTTTTATACCCTGGTAGCTTGGTTTTCCGTAAAAGGCGTTTGCTTCTCGGGCTAGCTTGGAAGGGGAGTGGGCATCAGAGTTAGAAACCAGGGTATAGCGGTCAAGCATGGAAAGGCGCCAGTTCATGGCCGGATCTGAAGAAAGGCCTGTTTCAAGGGCGTGGATGTGCTCAGTTTCTTCTTCAAAGCATTCTTCTATGGAATCAAAACCAGAGAAGGCCCCAAAAAGGGAATACCAGGGTGTCCAAATGTGTGCCGGAATAATGATTACGTCAGGAGAAATCTGACGCAAGATCTTGACCAGGTCTTTAACAGGAAAGCCAAACATGGGTCTGCCATCAGAGGTAAGGTTCCCAAGCCTCACAAGAGCTCGATTTATCTCTTTTACCACCCTGAGACTCGGGGCAAGGACAACCGTATGCACCCGACGGTTTTTCTTCCCTGCCTGAGAAAAGATGTTTGAGATTTCCGCACTCAAGATAAAGCGCACGCCATCAGGGTCTTCACGAAAAACATAAAGCCCTTCTTCTGGCGCAGGGATGAGATATTCCTCAAGCTCTGACACATAATCTGGATGGGTAAAGTCTCCCGTGGCCACAACCGAAAGCCCTTTGGCCCGGGCAACCTGGGCAAGAGTAGGGATAGTCATGTCTTTGCTGGTGGCCCGGGAATAACGGCTATGGATATGAAGATCTGCAAAATAAATTTCTTCCCGCAAAGGCAGCTTCATCATGGAAAGGAAATTCTAACATTGATAAACTAATATGCTACATTGACGCTTAGCTTTTCCGCTGCTACCCATGAAGACATGAAAGAAAAAATCATTGAAAAAGTCCGTATTGGCAAAAGGATCTCCCCTGAAGAGGCCCTTACCCTGTGGCGAGAGGCGTCTTTTTTTGAGCTTGGCGCCCTTGCCCGTGAAGTGCGGTTCAGAATTCATCCTGAGCGCATTGTGACCTACATAATCGACCGCAACATAAACTACACCAATATTTGCATCTCAGGGTGTAAGTTCTGTGCCTACTATCGTCCGCCAGGAAAAGAAGGCGGTTTTGTCCTTTCCCAGGAAGAGCTCTTTCGCAAAATAGAAGAAACCTTAGCCCTTGGAGGGGTTCAGATTCTTCTTCAAGGAGGCCTGCACCCAGAGCTTCCTTTTTCTTTTTATGTGGAGATGCTGCAAAGCATAAAGAAAAAATTCCCAGAAATTCATATTCACGGCTTTTCCCCGCCAGAGATAGTCCATTTTTCAGAGATATCAGGGGAAACCATCGAAGAGGTCTTAAGGGAGCTTATCAAGGCCGGGCTTAATTCTATTCCAGGCGGTGGGGCAGAAATTCTCGTTGACCGCATAAGAAAAAAAGTTTCTCCCAACAAATGTTCTGCTGAAAAATGGCTTGAGGTTATGCGCACGGCCCATAGACTTGGCCTTAAAACCACAGCCACGATGATGTTTGGGCATTTAGAAACCATTGAAGACAGAATAGAACACCTAAAACGCATAAGAGACCTTCAGGATGAAACCGGCGGCTTTACCGCCTTTATCCCTTGGCCTTTCCAGCCCGGAAATACGGAAATAGACGTCCCCAAGGTTATGCCTGTTGAGTATCTCAGCATGCTTGCTCTTTCGCGCATTTTTCTCGACAATGTCAAAAATATCCAGGCCTCCTGGGTGACCCAGGGGCCCAAAGTTGCCCAGGTAGCCCTTGAGTTCGGAGCCAATGATTTTGGCAGCACCATGATAGAAGAAAATGTGGTAGCGGCTGCCGGGGTCTCACACCGGCTTAGTGTTGACGAAATAGAACGCATTATCCGGGATGCTGGCTATGAGCCCCGCAGGCGCCGCATGGACTACACCCTTATATCCTGAAAGCTAATGGAACTTCGCATTTCTAAAGGACCAACTATTTACCGCGCAAAATACATTTTCCCTGTTACCGACCCGCCCATTGAAAATGCCGCCGTCCTTACCAAAGAAGGCGAAATCCTTGAGTGCGGCCCTTATGAGCAGGTGCGCAAGGGTTTTCTGGGGGAAGAGATAGACCTTGGGGAAGTTGCCCTTTTGCCGGCCCTGGTAAATGCGCACGCCCACATCGAACTTTCCGCACTAAAATGGCGACTGACGCCCTCGGGGTCTTTTGTTGGCTGGATAAAAAACCTCATTCGCATTCGCCAAGAGATTTCCGCAGAGGAATACGTTTCCTCTGCACGCCAGGCCCTAAAAGAGGCCTGGCAAAACGGGATCGGCCTCATCGGAGATCACGGAAACACCGGGCTTTCTGTCCCCCTTTTGCGAGAGTCCCCTTTTTTGGCAGTTTTTTTCCGGGAAGTAATCGACTTTAAAGGACACACCAATCTCAAAGACTTCCTCAAAGAAAATTTAAGTGATCCTAAAATTACCATGAGCCTTGCACCGCATGCGCCTTACACTGTCTCACCTATCCTCATGCAGGCTATCAAGGGCTGGACCCAGAAATACAAGCTTCCCTTTTCTTTACACGTGGCAGAGTCTCAAGAAGAAGTAGAATTTTTAAGGTTTGGCCGCGGCCCTATAAAAGAACTCCTTGAAGAAAGGGGCCAGTGGCCGTCTAATTTTGTGGCCCCTGGGTTAAGCCCGGTGCATTATCTTGACCGCTTGAACATCCTTGATGAGGATACGATTTGTGTCCACCTTTGCCAGGCCACCGAAGACGAACTGGCACTGCTTGCCAAAAAAAGGGCAAAGCCCTGTCTTTGCCTGCGTAGCAACACTTTTTTAGGGGTGGGGCTTCCCAAAGTTGAAAAAATGCTTGACCTCGGCCTTAAGCCCTGCCTTGGGACTGATAGCCTGGCAAGCAATGACCAGCTATCAATTTTTGCAGAAATGGCTGCGGTAAGACAGTTTTTTCCAAAAATACCAGCAGAAGTCATCCTCAAAATGGCAACCCTCTGGGGGGCTAAGGCGCTAAAACGCAACGGCGTAGGCTTCATTGGCCAGGGTGCCAGGGCTGATCTCTTGATAATTCCAACAGAAAAAAAGGACCCCAAAGCCCTTCTTGAAGAAATTGTCACTAAAACTCCCGCTCAAATTGGCCGACTCTATGGTTAGTATGGTAAGCTCTTTATAAAGCCTTTTCAGGGGGCAAAAATGCAAACTCAGGAAGCAATTAAAGAAATTGAAAAAAGACTAGGCTACAACGAAGAAAAAGTTGACCGCAGCATGCGCGAGCTGGAAATACTTCGCCAAATTTCAACAGATAACCTCATGGCAACCCTTGAGCTTCGCAAAGCCCACGAACAATTGTCCCGCGAATTCAAAGAGTTCAAAGACGAAATGAAAGACTTCAAGGACGAGATGAAGGCCTTCAAAGACGAAATGAAAGTTTTCAAGGACGAGATGCTGGCATTCAAAAATGAAATGAAAGACTTCAAGGATGAAATGCACAAATTCAAAGACGAAAGTAACAAACGCTGGGCAGAGCTTGCCCAGCGTTTGGGGACCCTTGCAGAAGACATTTTTGGTCCAGGGATCCCGTATCTTATCAAACAATTTGGCCACCAAATCAAAGAAAGGTTCTTTGATTACGAAACAGGCCCTAAAGGTAGAAAGCGGCAATTTGACGTTATTGTAATAACCACAGATAAAAACGGCCAGGAAACCATTTGGATAGCCGAAGTAAAAAGCCAGGCACGCGCTGATGACTTTAGCCAGCTAAAAGACGCCCTGGATTTTTTCGTAAACCACGCAAGCCTTGCCAGAGGACAAAGAATTATCCCCATCCTTGCGGCATTACGTGTCCCTGAAGACCTGAAGAACCTGGCAAACAAAGCAGGCGTTCTTCTGGTAAAGATGGGCGGCGATTATCTTGAGCCGTTAAACCCTGAAATCATAAGCGCTGAAAAGTGTTGAGATGTATTTAGCAGGCGGAATATTAGTTTTTTTGCTTTTGCTAATGTGGCCTGATAAAAGCTTTGCCTTTGGCCCTGCGGCCCATATTGAACTTGCGCTCAAAATACTTGCCGAAGGCCCTGGCTGTTTTAAAAACCTCACCGGCGCCCTGGGCCTTGCCTTTATTTACGGCAACCTGGTGCCAGATTTTTTCATTGCTCCCCCGCGCTGGAAAAGGCTTTACCACTCTTTTGAGGCCTTTGAGCATCTTTTGCTCAAAGCCAAAAAACCTTGTGAACACGCCTTTGCCCTGGGCTATGGCACGCATCTTCTGGCAGATAAAGTAGCCCACGAGAAAATAATTCCTGCTTTTGCACGCCGCCTTGATCTACCACCACGCTTAATTCACTACTACTTCGAATGGACTATTGAAAGAAACTTAAGCCGCAATCTTTTCCTCTTAAAGGGGCTTTACCTCTGGCCAGGGCACCGCAGGCTTAATTTGTTTGTGTCTTCCTCTTTTGAAATAGAACGCCACGTAATGCTTACGCGCAAGCTTATCACCCTTTCAAGTATGCGCCTTGCCAAAATAAGACGCCGCACCCCTCCTAACAGCCTTGTCAAACTATTTGAAAGGCGTTTCCTTGCTGCACTGCCAAGTTGTCTCTCAGAAATGCAATACGTATTCCACGCCAAGGGAGCAAATAATGCGTATCGTGGGCTCGGGTGCGCTTAATCTCGATTTCTTCTACGAAATAGACGACCTGCGCAGGCTAAAAAAAATTGGCAAAGACCTGAAGCCCGGTGGCGAAGTCTGGGGCACCAGAGAAGAATTCGAAAAATTAAGAGACGAGCTCGAACAAAAGGGAAAATTTATCGCTCGCTCAGGGGGAGGCTCTGCGGCTAACACCATTTACGCCTTGAAAAACTGGGGTTTTGAAACAGGGTTTATCGGCATTGTGGGTGAAGACCCTGAAGGCGATGCTATTTTGGCAGAGCTTGCGGGTGTTGAGCTAAGCCGTGTTATCCGAAAGGGAAAATCTGCCTGCTGTATCATTATCATTGATGCCCAAAAAGACCGGGCCATCTTTGTCTCCCCACACTCAGAAGAACATCTCCTTGCCCACTACCAGCCCTCAACCATTCCTCAAGAATGGCTGCACGTAAGCTCGCTCATTACCAATGAAGGCCTGGCTTTTCATCGAAACCTAAAAGAAAAGCACCAGGGCACCTTTAGCATTGATCCAGGGGAAATTTACGCCCAAAAGGGCCTAGAGTTCTTAAAGCCCCTGCTTTCAAGGGCAGAGTTTCTTTTTATCACTGAACAAGAACTGGTTTATCTGGGGCTGAAACCAGAGGACTTTGCCGATCTTTCTTCCAATGTTTTCCTAAAGCGGGGCAAAAAAGGGGCCATTCTTTTTAAGGACGGGCAAAAAATTGAGATTCCTGCGGTGAAGCCCCAGGAGATCCTTGACAACACAGGAGCAGGGGACGTATTCGATGCAGGTGTAATAGCAGGGGTGCTTTCTGGACTCAGCGCCCGAGAGGCAGGTTTCTTGGGTGCGGCTATGGCGGCCCTTTCCTTGCGCGATTATGGTAGAAAGGGTTATCCCAAGCGCGAAGAATTTCTTTACTGGAGGAATCATGGAGCCGGAAAAAGCTAGCAAAATTATTTCAAAGGCTTTGGGCCGCGGACATTTCGCCGACATTTACCTTGAAGAAACAGAAACCACTTTCATTGTGTATGATAACGACCGGCTGGAAAAGTTAGTCTGCGGAAGCGATAAAGGGGCGGGGCTTAGGGCCATTTACGGCGACTACCATACAGCCTATGCCTACACCAATAGCTTTGCTCCAGAGGAACTCATGTCCCTTGCAGAAAGCCTTGCAAGGCTCACCGGAAGTACCCAAAAAAACATAACCATCGACGAAATAAAAAAGATTCCCTTCCCTGAGGTCAAAAGACCGCCGCAGGAAGAAAGCCTTGCTTTTAAAATTGACCTGGTAAAAAAAGCTAATCAGGCCGCAAGAGGGGCCTCTCCTGAAGTAGCCCAGGTGCAGGTCACCTATCATGACCTCCACAAAAAAATCACCATTGTCAATTCTGAAGGCCTTTATATCAAAGGCGAGCGCCTTTATACGCTCCTTGCCGTACAGGTGGTCACCAAAAGGGGCGAAGTAATCCAAACAGGACATGAACCCTTGGGCGGGGCCATAGGACTTGAAATTTTTGAGAAAACTCCCCCAGAAGAAATCGCCTTAAAGGCTGCTCAAAGGGCCATTTTAATGCTTTCTGCGCCTAAAGCCCCAGGGGGCACCATGCCTGTTGTGCTTTCTGCTGAAGCAGGCGGTACCATGATTCACGAAGCCGTTGGCCACGGACTTGAAGCAGACCTTGCCGAAGAAGGTTTTTCAGTATATGCAGGAAGGATCGGCGAAAAAGTGGCTTCGTCTCTTATCACCGTAATTGATGACCCGACCCTGATGTACCAGCGCGGTTATTATCAGTTTGACGACGAAGGGATCTTTCCTGAAAAAACCGTTTTGATTGAAAACGGCGTGCTTAAGGACTTTTTGTATGACAGGCTCTCTGCCATGAAAGCAGGCAAAGACTCAAATGGCCATGGCAGGCGAGAATCTTACCGTTTTCGCCCGATACCTCGCATGTCAAACACCTACATTGCCCCAGGCCCACACAGCCCCGAAGAAATCATAAGAAGTGTTGATAAAGGGCTTTTTGTCAAAAAAATGGGCGGAGGCCAGGTTGATACCATCTCTGGTAACTTTGTCTTTGAAGTAACCGAGGGCTATTTAATTGAAAAAGGCCTTTTGGGCGAACCAGTGCGCGGGGCTACTATTTCGGGAAACGGCCCCCAGATCCTTCAAATCATTGATATGGTAGGAAATGATCTTGGTTTTACCATTGGGACCTGTGGTAAGGACGGCCAGGGAGTGCCTGTTTCTGACGGACAACCAACTTTACGCATCCCCGAAATTGTAGTAGGTGGTGCCATAGATCAAAAATAGGAAAACGGAGGGCCGCTCATGTGCGGCGTAATAGGAGTATTCGGACATAAAGAAGCTGCAAAGATTGCGTTTTTCGGGCTCTACGCCCTGCAACATCGCGGACAGGAAAGTGCCGGCATAGTCTCTTCAGATGGCAAAGTGGTAAAAGAACACCGTGACCTTGGCCTGGTTGCCGAAGTGTTTAATGAACCCATCCTGCAAAACCTTACCGGCCACATTGCCGTGGGGCACGTGCGGTATTCAACCACAGGATCAAGCACGGTAAAAAACGTCCAGCCTTTCTTGGTAACCCACAGCCGCCAAACCTTTGCCCTGGCTCACAATGGAAATCTTGTAAACGCCTGTCTTCTGCGAGAGGAACTCGAAAAACAGGGCTCACTTTTTCAGACCACCATGGACAGTGAGATTATCGTCCATCTCATTGCCAAATCCCTTCAGAAGGGCCTGGTGGAAGCAATCCGGGAAACCATGGCCATTATTGAAGGGGCCTACTCTATTGTCTTGCTGGCACAGGACAAACTCATTGCCTTTAGAGACCCACACGGCTTTCGTCCGCTTGCCCTGGGCATGTTAAACGGCGGCTATATCGTTGCTTCTGAGACCTGTGCCTTTGACTTGGTTCAGGCCCAATATTTACGAGATGTAAAACCCGGCGAAATTCTAGTCATCGATGAAAATGGCATAAACTCGTACGAAGGAATAAAGAAAGAAAACCTTGCCCAGTGTATTTTTGAATTCATCTACTTTGCACGCCCCGATAGCAACATTTTTGGTGAAAACGTTTATAGCTTTCGCAAACGCCTGGGTTACGAGCTTGCCAGGGAATGCCCCCTGGAGACAGACTTTGTCATGCCGTTTCCTGACTCGGGAAACTATGCTGCCATTGGTTACGCCCAGGCCACAGGACTTCCCTTTGAAATGGGAGTTATCAGGAACCACTACGTGGGCCGTACCTTTATCCAGCCTTCCCAGAGCATGCGAGATTTTTCAGTACGTGTGAAGTTAAACCCTGTGAAAGAACTCTTAAGGGGCAAAAAAGTAGCTGTGGTGGATGATTCATTGGTTCGCGGCACTACCAGCCGCACCAGAGTGAGAGCTATACGCGAGGCTGGAGCCTTTGAAATAAACATGCTGATAAGCTGCCCACCCATAAAATATCCCTGCTACTACGGTATAGACTTTCCTTCGCGTGGTGAGCTCATAGCCGCCAAACACAGTGTTGACGAAATAAGACGCTATCTTGAGCTTGATCTCCTTCATTATCTTTCCTTAGAAGGGCTTCTTAAAGCCGCGCAGGGTAATAACAAGGGCTTTTGCCTGGCCTGTTTTACCGGTAAATACCCTGTACCCATCAAGGCCAGTATTCACAAAGAAATCTTTGAAATAAAGGAAACGAAATGATTGCCTATAAAGACCTTCAAGAATTTATTGCCAAACTAGAACAGGAACAGGAACTTTTGCGCATTAAAGAGCCTCTTTCCCCAAAACTTGAAATCCCTGAGGTAACCGACCGGGTGTGCAAGGTATATGGGCCTGCGCTTCTTTTTGAAAATGTTCCCGGCTATGACATGCCTGTTTTAACTAACGCTTTTGGCAGTTTTCGCCGCATGGCCCTTGCCCTTGGGGTTGAAAACCTTAACGAACTTGGCGAAGACGTCCTGCAATTCATAGAAATCGAAAAGCCTGACTCCATTGTCAAAAAACTCAATCTCATCCCCAAAATAAAACGCCTGGCAAGTGTTTTCCCAAAATACGTTTCCAAGGCCCCTTGCCAGGAAATAGTCTTTAAAGAAAGTGAGGTTGATCTTTATCGCTTGCCTATTCTTCATTGCTGGCCTCAGGACGGCGGACCTTTTATTACGCTTCCTGTGGTAATTACCAAAGACCCGCTAACTGGGGTGCGCAACGTTGGCATGTATCGCATGCAGGTCTTTGACAGGCGCACTACTGGCATGCATTGGCACCTGCACAAAGGCGGCGCGCACCATTTTCGTATTGCCGAAAAACTAGGTAAAAGGCTCCCTGTGGCCGTGGCCATAGGCCCGGACCCTGCTACCACTTACGCCGCCACCGCACCTTTGCCCGATGAGGTAGACGAAATCCTTTTTGCGGGCTTTTTGCGTGGCAAACCCGTGGAAATGGTAAAGTGCCTTACGGTTGATCTCGAAGTCCCTGCAAACAGCCAGATAGTGCTTGAAGGTTATGTTGAACCGGGGGAAAGGCGCCTTGAAGGCCCCTTTGGCGACCATACGGGATATTATTCTCTTCCTGATTACTATCCTGTTTTCCACGTAACCTGCATGACCATGCGCAAAGACGCCGTTTACCCTGCTACTATCGTGGGAAAACCCCCTCAGGAAGACTGCTACATGGCAAAGGCCACGGAAAGGCTCTTTTTACCCCTTATTCAGAAAACCTTGCCAGAAATAGTCGATATAAACCTTCCCATGGAAGGGGTTTTCCATAACCTTGCTTTTGTTTCTATTGACAAACGCTACCCTGGACATGCCCGCAAAGTAGCCTGCGCCCTCTGGGGCCTTGGGCAAATGATGTTTTGCAAGATCATTGTAATCTTCGATAAAGAGGTAAATGTCCAGGATGTTTCTGAGTGTCTCTGGCGTTTGGGCAACAACATCGACCCTGAACGAGATATCTTTTTCGTGAAAGGCCCGGTAGATGCCTTGGATCACGCAGCACCGCTTCCTTACTATGGCAGCAAAATGGCCATAGACGCCACCCGCAAATGGCCAGAAGAAGGCTTTGAACGCGACTGGCCAGATGTCATTGAAATGGACCCTGAAGTCCAACAAAAGATTAATCGCCTCTGGCGAAAGCTGGGTGTTGAAGAGTTCTTAAAGAGAAAAAGATAAAACGGCAGGCAAGGTGCCTGCCGCCTTCATACTATTTCCCAAAGGAGCGCTCAAAAAGTTCTTCGATTGCCTTTTTGCCTTCTTCGGTAAGGTTACGTGTGCCTGTGCCTACAAAGGTGTTGTGGGAGATTACTGGGGTGTCTTCTACCCACTTGCCGTCTTTCCAGGTGAACCACTTGTTTACACGCTGGTCAAAAACATGCAAAGGCCGATTAAAAAGCTTGGCAAGCTCGGCAGCCCAACCGGTTCCACCTTTAACAGTGCCATTTGGTAAGATTTCGCCCACAATAAAGACCTGATAGCCCTTGTTTACCATGTGAAAAATAACCTGAAGGACCTTACGAATGCGTTCAGGCTTGGCATAATTACGTTTCATCATTTTGGAAACAAGTTCCATGCTGATATCACCGCGTTTAAGCTCCTCAGGGGAAAGCTCCACAAGGTTTTTGGCCCTGTCAGGCTTATGCCCTTCGTAAGTAAAAACAACCTCTTTTACCCCAAAACGTTCGGCATTTTCTCCAAAAGTGGCTTCAGCCCCGCGCAACCCACTGTGATATAAGGTGCATTCTTCTGGCTTCATTTATCCCCTCCAGTGTAAAGATCTCTTGCTTCCTCTTTATACCAGGAAATAAAACGTTTGATACCCTCTTCAATAGGCACTTGGGGATTATACCCCAAAAGTTCTCTGGCCTTTGAAATATCCGCATAAGTAATAGGTACATCACCTGCTTGAAAAGGTAAAAACTTAATTTTCGCAGGCTTGCCCAGGTTTTCTTCTATGAGTTTTATCAAGGTAAGAAGGTCTGTAACCTGAGATTCTCCAAGATTAAAAATCTCAAAGTCAAAATCTTTATCTATCGCAGCTACTACTCCTTGGATGATATCGTCTATGTAAGTGTAGTCCCTTTTGGAAGAGCCATCACCGTAAACCGGGATTTCCTTCCCCTGGTCAATTAAGCGGGTAAACTTATGGATGGCCATCTCAGGGCGCTGGCGCGGGCCGTAAACCGTAAAAAAGCGCAAACAGACTATCTTGATACCAAAAAGATGATGAAAGGCATGGCACATAAGCTCATTGGCCCGCTTGGTAGCGGCATAGGGAGAAACTGGTCTATCCGCACAAACTGACTCCCTAAAAGGAACCTGGTCAGAATAGCCGTAAACCGAAGAAGAACTCCCATATACGAATTTTGGGACTTTGTAACGCCGCGAAAGCTCAAGAAGATTAGTGGTGCCCACGCCGTTTACTTCTTCATAAAGGATAGGGTCTTCCACTGAAGGACGCACCCCTGCACGGGCGGCAAGATGCACCACGCACTTGATGGGGTATCTTTTAAAGACCCGCTCTAAAAAGGGAAAATCCCGTATATCACCTTGCTCTAAATGGAAATGAGGATTTTTTAAGGCGCTTTCAATGTTTTTATGCTTGATTTTCGGAGAGTAGTAGTCGTTAAAATCATCGATGGCAACAACCCTTTCTCCGCGGGCCAAAAGGGTATCCACCAAATGAGAGCCAATAAACCCTGCTCCTCCGGTAACCAAGATAGCATCCATAATTACTCCACTGTTACGCTTTTAGCGAGATTGCGCGGTTGGTCAACGTCACAACCACGTACTACCGCTACTTCATAAGCAAGAAGTTGTAAAGGTATGGTGTAAAGAATCGGCGAGACTTCCCACTCACATTCGGGCAAGGAGACAGTACGCGTAGCCACGCGGGCAAGGGTTTCATCCCCTTCAGTGCCCAAAGCAAGGATTTCACCCCGTCTAGAACGCACTTCTTCGATATTCGAAATCATCTTTTCGTAAACATGGTGATTGGCAGGGGCAAGAGCCATCACCGGCATATTCTCATCAATAAGGGCAATGGGGCCATGTTTCATCTCTCCTGCAGCATAGCCTTCAGCATGGATATAAGAAATTTCCTTAAGCTTAAGGGCACCTTCTAAGGCGATAGGGAAAAGGATATTTCTACCTAAATAGAGAAAGTGTTCTTTTCTTTGGTAATCATAAGCAAGGTCTTTTATTTCTGGATGGACCTTTTCAATAAGCTTCTCTACCTGGTAGGGGACGCGCAACAAGGAACGGGCAATGCGGCGGCGTTCCTGTTCGGAAAGACTCTTGCGCATCTGGCCAAAATAAAGGACCAAAAGCAAAAGGGCCGTAAGCTGGCTGGTAAAGGCCTTGGTTGAGGCAACCCCTATTTCTGGGCCGGCATGGGTATAAATAGTGCCATCTGACTCACGGGTAATAGTGCTTCCCAATACGTTACAAATGGCCACGGCCTTGGCCCCTACTTCCCGAGCCCGCCTAAGACTTGCCAAGGTGTCTGCAGTTTCTCCTGATTGGGATATGGGGATTACCAGGGTATTTTTGTCGATTAACAAATCTCGGTAACGAAACTCTGAGCCAAGCTCAACTTCTACCGGAAGCCTAACCCAGCGCTCAAACAAATATTTGCCTACAAGCCCGGCATGGTAAGAGGTTCCACAGGCCAGAATGCATATCTTTTTAAGGGACAAAACTTCCTCAGGAGACAAACAAATCTCAGGGATGTTTACTTCACCTGTTTCAGGATCAAGGCGGCCACGAAAAGTATTTAAAATGGCTTGCGGCTGTTCGTAAATCTCTTTAAGCATAAAATGCTTAAAGCCCGCCTTTTCCGCCATGGCGGCGTCCCAGTGAATACGAGAAATTTCTTTGGCAATTTTTCTTCCATCACGCAGGCTAAGTATCTGGCAAGAGTCTTTGGTCAAGATAGCCATCTCCCCATCATCGAGGAAGATGACGTTTTTAGTCCAAGGAAGTATTGCAGGGATATCTGAGGCCATAAAGTTTTCACCCTCGCCAATGCCCAGTACCAGCGGGCTTTGATAGCGCGCTGCAATAAGCATGTGAGGGGCCTTGGCCCAGAAAACGCCAATAGCATAGGCGCCTTCTACCTTACTTAGGGCCCTGCGAACAGCTTCAGGCAAATCAAAGCCTGCTTCCAATTCTTCTTCGATAAGATGGGGAATGACCTCGGTGTCGGTTTGCGAACGAAACTTATGCCCTTTTTGTTCAAGCATACCGCGCAAGGTGTGGTAGTTTTCAATAATTCCGTTGTGAACAACTACTAATTCCTGGCGACAGTCCCCATGGGGATGGGCGTTATGTTCTGCTGGTTCTCCATGAGTGGCCCAGCGAGTATGACCTAGACCTATGCCTCGGGGATTTTTACCATAGCCCGCCAGAAGCTCCTGAAGATTAAAAAGCTTGCCAAGGGCTCTAATGACCGAGATTTTTCCTTCATCAAAAAAAGCCACCCCAGCAGAATCATACCCGCGGTATTCAAGGCGTCTGAGACCTTCAAGTAGCACCGGAATTACGGCTCTTTCTCCAACATAGCCAATAATGCCACACATTAGCGCGCTCCTTCTCCAAATAAGACAATTTTGATGGTCTTAAAGATGATATACAGATCAAACATAACAGACATGTATTTTATGTAGTAAAGGTCATATTTTAGTTTTTCCAGGGCGTCTTCGTCAGAAGCCCCGTAAGGATAGCAAATTTGCGCCCAGCCGGTAATTCCCGGAAGCACTGTATGCCTTTGGTCGTAATAAGGGATCTTCTTACGGAGTCTTTCTACAAAAAAGGGCCTTTCAGGACGAGGCCCTACAAATGACATATCACCCTTGATGACATTCCACATTTGAGGGATCTCATCAAGACGTAATTTTCTTATCACCCTCCCCACCCTGGTAACACGGGGATCATTTTTAGACGCCCACTTAGGGGCATCTTTTTCGGCATCCGTTCGCATGGACCGGAACTTATAAAGCTTGAAAACTTTTCCGTCTTTGCCTACTCTTTCCTGCACAAACAAAACCGGGCCTGGTGAATCCAATTTAATGAGAATGGCTATTAAAAGGGCAATAGGAGATAAAATAATCAAGCCTGCAGTTGCCACCAAAAGACCAAGAACTCGCTTAAGAAATAATGTTCTTCGGGACTTGTAGAAACCACCATGAAAAATAAGCCAGCTCGGTCTTATTTTTTCAACAAGGATTTTTCCAGTCAGGTGCTCATAAAAAGTTTCCCCTTCAACAACATCAATTCCCTTCATACGACATTCAAGAAGCTCAGAGACAGGAAGCTTCCCGCGCCTATCTTCTATGCAAACTACGACCTGTTTTATTTTATTCTTATGACAAAAATCAAAGATTTTTTTGAAATCGGTTTTTATTTGAACCTTTGGAAAGAAGCTAAAATTTTTAACAGCGCTTAAAACGTAATCTTTATCACGGGTAAAAATAGCAGCCACACAGAAACCACAATCTAGCTGTCGGTCTATTTCTTCCATTAAATGCTCAGCTAAAGAAGAAAAACCAACAAAAGCTATTCTTTCATCGAGATAGCCTTGTTTCAAAACATAAAAATAAAGAAGACGCCAAGAAATAGCAAGAACAATAACAAAGAAGAGAAAAATCATAAAAGACCAGTTACTAATCATCATTTTAGGGAAGAAATAATAGACAATCCCTATAAGAAACGTAGCTAAACCGATTGACTGAAGAAGGCGCAAAAACATATCCCATAGACTATCTTCACGCCGAAAAGTATACAAATCAAAATAATAAAGCCACAACTGAAACATAAAAGTAACAAAGAAAATCTTAAAAAATAGCGGCCAATGCGCTAAATCATAGGTTATATAGCCGTCATGGATATAAAAAGCTATTAACGATGCAGCAAAAATCAAAAAAGTTTCTGAGATAAAAAAAAGTAATTTTCTAGCGGGATAATAGCGATGAAAAAGCCAAATCATAGCTAACGTGATTTGTAATATCGATATTTGTAGGCATATCGATAATATTTTAGTTTAGGAGAAAAAAGCCCCAAAAACGATGGTCTATAATTATTAAAAACAAAGCCTAACAGCTTAGACTTACCAATTTTATCAACTGCTTCATTTACAACTTCTGCATCAGAAAAAGCATAACGAACCACAAAAAGAATCCCATCAGCTAGGCGCGCAAGAGAAATTGTTTCAGAAGCTACTAAAACAGGAGGACTATCAAAAATAAAAAAGTGCTTAGGAAAGCGATTTCTCAGAGCCTCCATCAAAGCTACTACTGCCTCTGAACTAAACAGGTCTTTAACTTCAGAGGTTATATTCCCCGCAGGGATGATAAACAAGTTGGGATAATCTGTTTTATAAATGACGTCTTCAAGGGAAGATACACGTCCAGAAAGATAATCAGAAAGGCCATATTCAGGAGCTATACCAAGTTTTTCTTTGAAAGTGGGTTTACGCAGATCTGCTTCAATTAAAATGGTAGGCGCGCTCCGCGCAAAAGAAAAGGCTAGATTGATTGACACATAAGTCTTTCCTTCTTTAGGAACAGCACTTGTAACCAAAATAAATCGAGAAGGAAGCCCTGTACGCGGATGAAGGATTTGGCTTCGCAAAATTTTAAAGTGCTCTGCGACTATATTTTCTGGATCGTGGTAGGTCAAAATTTTTGGATCTACGTTTGATAGCCGCAAAACTTGCGCGTCGCTTTGGTCTTTAAGCGGTTTTTCCTCTTCGTGTTCGGTTAAAGGTAAAACTTTGGCCACGTTGGTGTTTTCTTTATCATTTTCGATACTTTCTAAGAGCTTTGACAACTTTCCCATACAAAATCCCCTAAAACTAACCTAAATCCCACAAGCCTTTTAATCGTTCCCAATCCCAAAGACCAAGAAGATAACCTAAAATTAAAATCGACATAACCACTAAAAATATAAAAGGAATGTAACGCTCAAAATTAGACTTAGAATTCTTGGCCTCGAGATGTTGGTTCTTTTGAAGTTTAGGCAGTAAATGCTTAACTTCTTTAGATGCTTCTTCCACAAACGAAGCATCAACTAATTCTGCCTTTGCTAAAAAAGCAGACATCAGGGCATGATCAGCCAAAATATTTATCACGCGCGGGATTCCTCCTGAAAATTTAAACAGGGCCTCGATGGCATCATCGGTAAAAACCCTGTTTTTTGGAGAGCCAGCCCTTAACAGGCGCGTAGAGATATAATCAGATACGTCTTTGATATCTCTAAAAGGGCCAAGATGATACTTAAAAGAAAAGCGTTGACGCAGCGAAGTTAGCTCAGGACAATCGAGCTTATCTAGAAGATCTGGTTGACCAACAAGAATAATAACCATCCCGGGAAATTCGGCAGCAATATTAGCAAAAAGCCTCAATTCCTCCAGAAAACGGATACTTGCAGACTGTGCCTCATCAATGACTAGGACCAAAATTTTGCCCTGCTGATATATTTTTTTTAGCTGTTCCCGAAATTTAAGCAAAAAAATAGGCTTGGATATATTTGAGACATCTTGGCGTGGGAAAAGAGTTTGTGAAAGTAGTTCATAAAATTCAGACACAGACAAAGAAGGATTAAACACTGGAACAACTACGACATTTTTGTCTTTTTCCAAATCCCTTAAAAAATAATTAAGCAAAGTAGTTTTCCCAACGCCTATATCTCCAGTCAGCAACAAGAACGGCTTTTTTGCCAAAACAGCATATTTAAGATGTGACAAAGCTTCTCTATGCTGCTCACTCAAATAAAGAAAATCAGGATCAGGATGAATATCAAAGGGGTTTTTAAGTAAGCCCCAATATTTATAATACATTTAAAGTGGCAGCTCCGTTAAAATCTTATAAGTTAAAAAAGCATTTGCGGCAAAACCACTGAGAGCCAAAATTGAAAGAAGTCCGGTTTTTAACGCATATTTCAACTTGTCGTTTTTCATCATAACACTAGGAATAGTGGCTAAAACTTTAACATCGAAATTATATTCAAGAACAGAAGGGTCATAAATCTTTTTATCAACAACAAATTCAAGCAAAGCAGCTATACCTAGCCCCAATCCTAAAGCAGCAATTAAACCCATTGCCAACATCTTTTTGACATCAGGAGAGACGGGAACTTCGGGGATACGAGCAGGATCAATTATTCTAAATTGTTCTCCTTGCTGGCGTTTTTCTAAGGTCTCAGCCATGGCGGCCTGAATTTTTTTGTCGAGTAACATGCGATAAGTTTTCATAAGATTATTATAATCACGTGTAAGATCTGTTAATTCCTGTTCTCTTTTCGGGATATTCTCTAAGCGCTTTTGATAGAGGGCTATTTTTGCATTAGTATTAGCAATAAGTTCATCTATTGATTTCAACTCCTTATCAATATCTTTGATCTGGGCCCTTAATTGGCTTACAATTGTCGGCTCAGTCACACCACTTTCTTCCCCTTTTTGCGTTTTCTTCATTTCTTTTTCTTTTTGCTCTATCAGTCTTTTTAATCTAATTACATCTGGATGTTTCTCAGTATATTTTGTTAACAAAGCCTCGTATTTTTGTTTCAAAAATTCTAAGCTTGCCTTAAAATCCTGACTATCTGTTTGAATTTCATCTGTAGCAATAACCTGCTGATCTTTAGCCTTCTTAAGCTGTTCTAAGATAGACACTTTCCGATCCTGAAGCATCTCTTTACGCATTTGCAATGCTTCTTTTTCTTTTTGTAACCTACCCAAAATCGCAATGATAGATTGTTTCTGTTCTGGAAGCTCTGACATATGCTTTTGCTTATACTCCTGAATAGCCTTCTCTCGTTCTCTTAACTGCTTTTCAATGCGGGTTAATTCTTCATCTAAAAAAGCAGTAATAGTTTTGGCCTGCTCCTCACGCAATTTTAAGTTTTCTTCGATAAAAATATTCGCAATTCGATTTACAACCTTGGCAGCCAAATTGGGATCATAATAAGTAAAACTGACTATAATAACATTTCTTTTCCCTCCTCTAGGGCGAGAAACCTTTATAGCCTTTCGCATCCTTTCAACAACCGTTTCCATGGGAACATTTTGTACCATCTGGGGATAAAGATTGAATTCCTTAATCAAGTATTCTAAATTGCGACGGCTGGTAATTTCCTGCCAAATAGAATGGATAAAAGCTTCCATATCTCCAGAAACTGTCGATTTAACATAGGCAGAAGGAATCTTTTGAGGTGAGATAGAAAGAACTACCTGAGCCTGATAAATCTTTGGCGTATGAAGTATCTTCCATTGCACCAGCGCAAAAACTACTACGAAAGTGAAAATAATGATCCATTTTCTGCGCCAAAGGAACATTAAAACTGAGAACAAATCCATCTGCTTTGGCATTTTATCGGCATTAATCATACCAACACCTCATATTCTATAAATTCCATGGCAAATGCTTGGCCTGCCAAAAACGATAAGAAAAAGACAAAAATACAGTATTAACAGTATATTCATCTTGGGAATAATCAGCTGAAACCTTTCTAAACGAGTAAGAAATAGAACCGGAAATTTTTTTAGTTATCTGATGAGCAATAGCGGCCGAAAAAACATAGGTGTTCCTTACCCCCCTTAAATCATCTTCCCATCTATAAGAAAAGCTACTACTAACAGAAGTCCTGCGGCTTAACTTGCGAGAAATATCTGCAGAAATCAGATAATACTTAGTAAATCCAGTATTTTCTGCCTCAACATAACGATAACGATAACCACCGGAACCTGAAATAGAAAAAGTGGTCAACCTGAACTTTCTAGAATAATCTAAAGAAAAAGTTATGCCATCTGAATCCTTACCCTTGTCATCTCCTTTTTTTACAAAATAACCAAGGCTAAAATGATAACTATCTTTTCTAGTTGGATTCCAAGAATAAGTTACGTCTGAAGAATAAACCCAATAATCCTCTCCAGTGGGGCTCTTGTCCTGAGTTCTATCTATTGAAAACTTCAAAGAAACTTTCTTATTATGAGCGATTTTATATCCTCCAGAAGCCTCGGCACTCCATGTTTGCACAGAAGGAGTTTGTTCAAATTCTCGTTGCGTTGCAGAAAAGCGGGATTCAATAAAATATTTCACAAAATCTCGTGAGAGAGAAACAAACTCCGTATAAGAGCGTGAATCTTCCGTTAAAGGACTTTCATTTTGTAAGTAGTTTAGAGAAAGGCCAAACCGGACAAAAGAATTTTTGTAATATTCATAACTCGTGTCTAAAGAAGAATTTATACGATAATATGGCCTTCTTTCTCCCCTTCTTTCCTCAAAGACAAGCGTACTTGGTTCTATAGGTTCTTCTGTTCGATAATAAATATTTTTCCAAGAAAAATTCAAATGTTTAGATAAGGATCTATCATAATCAAAGCTTAAATTGTGTCGAAACGAATCACTCCCTTCTCTATTCCAGTAATAAGACCTACTTAAACTATACGAAAGATCCATACTAGAGATCTTCGTAGCTCTATTTGCAGCAAAGCTTGCACCAAAAACAGAGATTATATCATCAGTCTTATCAGTATTAGTCAAAAACAAATTGTCAGTGTATTCTGAATTCAGAAAAAGACTTAAAGCATAAAAACTACTCTGAGCAAACGAAAAACTGGCTATCAACAAAAAAACAAGTGTAAAAAGAGATATCCTCATAAATCCTCCTAGGGAACTAAAACGATATCATCTGGCATAAGATTAAAATCGTTAATATCTTTCCCCTTGACAGCCTGCTCATAACTAAAATGCAAAACTATTCTCTTCCCTTCTTTAAACCTTAGAACCATTATTTTGTCTTTATTAGCCCATTCAGTAAATCCTCCTGCCACTGCCAAAGCCTGTAAAATCGTCATAGGCTTGCTAAGAGAATAAGCTCCTGGACTCTTTATCTCTCCGATCATATAGTAAAATTTGCTGTTAATTTCTTTAACAATCACCGTAACTACTGGAAGATCGATATATTCTTGCAGTTTTTTCTGTATTTCTTCTTTTAGTTGCATGGGGGTCTTCCCTGCAGCCATAACATCGTCTATTAAAGGCAAGGTAATACGCCCGTCAGGACGAACCGTTGCATCCCTTGTAAAGTCGGGTTCTTTCCAAACTATTATCTCTAAAACATCTCCGGGACCAATAATGTATTCATCAAAGGCCGTTTTAGCGGCATAAACCGAACTTGAAATGGCCATTAAAAAAAACAAAACTAAAACAAACTTACTCTTCATTATTTTCCCCCTTAAGTCTTGCCAAATAATCTTCCCATTCCCAGGGAAGAAGATATTTTTTCTTGTTATTACATTCTTTGCATGCCGGCACTAGGTTCTCCCGAACGCTTTTTCCACCTTTTGATAAAGGGATTAGGTGATCCATGGTCAGCTCCGAGGGTTTGAACTTGCGCCCACAATAATAACAAATGCCTGAGGCTATTTTTTTACGCCACCATTTAGTTTGCCTGAGTTTGCGAGCCTTTTGTCTTTCAAGGCGTAAAGCATCTTCAGCAAAAAAAATGTAGTCTTTTATGCTTTTTGTCCTTCTTGCCATTCTCCTAAAGTTTTGTTAGCCGTAAATTATGATCAAATTTTCAGACAAAAATTTATCGCCTATTTACGAAAAAATCAGAGAAAATTCCCGCCTTGATTTTGAAGACGGGCTTAAATTGTTCCGTTCTAACGATCTCATTGGCCTAGGCTCCCTCGCATCCCTTGTCAGAGAGAAATTACACAATAAAAAAGTATACTATGTTTTCAACCAGCACGTAAATTATTCAAATATTTGTCTAAATTTATGCAAATTCTGTGCCTTCGGCAAACCCCCCGGAGACCCTGAGGCCTACGCTTTAAATATCGAAGAAATAGTCAAAAAACTTAAAGAAAACCCCTCTCCTATCCAAGAAATTCATATTGTTGGAGGTTTACACCCTACTTTACCATACGATTTCTACCTTGAACTCCTAAAGACTTTAAAAAGAGAATTCCCTCAAGCCCAGCTCAAAGCATTTACCTGTGTGGAAATAGACCACTTAGCCAAAATATCCTCAAAAGGCATAGAAGAAGTCCTGAAAGATTTAAAAGAAGCCGGGCTTTCCTGTCTTCCCGGAGGCGGGGCAGAAGTCTTTTCTGAACGTATCAGAAAAAAACTTTGCCCTAACAAAATCACCGGAAAACGCTGGCTTGAAATTGCCCGCACAGCCCATAAGTTAGGCATCCCTACCAACGCTACCATGCTTTACGGACACATTGAAACATACGAAGAACGCCTGGAACACCTCATCGCCCTTAGAAAACTGCAGGACGAAACCGGCGGGTTTTTATGTTTCATCCCCTTGCCTTTTCTTCCCCAAAAATCCTACCTTAAAAAAGAAGTCGCCCCCACCACCGGCTTTGAAGATTTGAAAATGATGGCAGTGGCGCGCTTGATGTTAGACAATATCCCACACCTTAAAGCTTACTGGATTTTTCTTGGTATCAAGTTAGCTCAGGTAGCGCTTCATTTTGGCGCTAATGATCTCCACGGCACCGTTTATGAAGAAAAAATAAGCGATTTTTCAGGGGGAGAAACCAAAAAGGCCCTTTCTCGCAAAGAGATCGAGCGCATTATTCGCGAAGCAGGGTTTGAGCCTGTGGAACGCGACGCCCTTTACAACCCTTTAAGCTAGTCTTTTTCAGCCAGTTTGGCCAAGGATACGATCTTTTCACCTCCGGCAAGCATGAACAAGCGCACCCCTTGAGTGGCACGCCCCTGAACGGGGATGTCCTTCACCCGCAGTCTGATAATTTTTCCTGCCGAAGAAACAAGCATTATCTCGTCGTCATCGCACACCCGGGCGCATCCCGCAAGCAAACCCGTTTTATCCGTAAGCTTCATGGCCATGATGCCTTTGCCACCTCGGCTCTGAAGGCGATATTCTTCCAGGCTCGTGCGCTTGCCGTAACCAAGCTCCGTAACAGTCAAAAGGCTCTCATGATCTTCCCTTTCAATGATTTCAAGCCCCACCACCTCATCTCCTTGAGCAAGGTCCATCCCTTTGACACCTGCGGCAGTGCGCCCCATGGGCCGCACGTCGTCTTCGTGAAAGCGGATGCTTTGCCCCTTCCTCGTTACCAGCAAAATGTCTTTATCGCCGTCGGTTAACCCTGCGGCTATTAGCTCGTCGCCTTCACGTACTGCGGCGGCTACGATTCCGGTACTGCGCGGGTTTGAAAAAGCTGCAAGCGAGGTCTTCTTCACCAGGCCCTTCCGGGTAACAAAGAAAACATACCAGTCCTCCTTGAACTCCCTGACCGGAAGGATGGTGGTGAGCTTTTCGTCCTCGCCAAGTGGAAGCAAGTTGCGCAGCGACGTCCCCTTGGCAGTGCGCCCGGCCTGAGGAATATCGTAAACCTTGAGCCAGTAAAGCCTGCCTTTGTTTGTCAAGCACAGAAAGTAGTCGTGGGTTGAGGCCACATAGAGCTGTGTCACTGCGTCTTCGCTTCCCGCTTCTACGCCAATCTTTCCGCGCCCACCTCGACGCTGGCTGCGGTAGGTGCTCGCAGGCAGGCGCTTTATGTAGCCCCGGTGGGTAATGGTAATCACCACGTCTTCCTGGGCTATCAAGTCCTCCAGGGAAAGCTCCTCAACCTTGGGAATTATCTCGGTGCGGCGCTCATCCGCGAACTCTTTTTTGATGGCCAAAAGCTCGTCTTCGATGACCTTCATCAACACCTTCTCATCAGAAAGTATCTTTTCAAACCAGGCAATCTGCCGCTTGAGCTCCTCGTATTCGGCCTTAAGCTTTTCCTGCTCAAGGCCTGTTAAGCGCTGAAGCCTCATGTCTAAAATGGCCTGAGCCTGAACCGGAGTAAGCCCAAAGCGGGCTATCAGGCCCTCCTTGGCTTCTGCAGGGGTCTTTGAGGCCTTGATCAAGGCAATAACCTCGTCAAGGTTGGCAAGGGCTATCAAAAGGCCTTCCACCACATGGGCCCGCTCTTTGGCCTTGCGCAAATCAAAAAGGGTCCTGCGGATGACAACCTTGCGCCGGTGGGCCAAAAAGTGCCCCAAAAGCTCGCGCAGGTTAAGAAGCTCCGGCCTGTTGTTAACCAGGGCAAGCATGATTATCCCAAAGGTAGTTTCAAGAGGCGTTTGCTTGTAAAGCTGGTTGAGGATAACCGGGGCAAACTCCTGCTTCTCTCTTTTGAGCTCCACCACCACGCGCAGGCCCTCGCGGTCTGATTCATCGCGCACTTCGGCAATGCCTTCAATCTTTTTATCCCGGGCAAGAGCGGCTATTTTCTCCACCAGTTTGGCCTTGTTTACCTGGTAGGGGAGCTCAGTTATCACGATGGAGGCGCGGCTGCCCTCGCGCTCAATGTGGGCCCGCGCCCGAAGCTTAATCAGGCCTTTGCCCGTGGCGTAAGCCTCTTTAATGCCTTTAGTGCCGCAAACAAAAGCCCCTGTAGGGAAGTCTGGCCCCTTTACATACTCAAGAAGCTCATCTACCGTGATGTTGGGGTTGTGGATCATGGCCACCAGGGCGTCGATAACTTCGCCCAGATTGTGCGGCGGAATGTTGGTGGCCATGCCCACAGCGATTCCCGCTGAGCCGTTAATCAGCAGGTTGGGAATGCGGCTCGGCAGCACCACCGGCTCCTGAAGGGTGTTGTCGTAGTTCGGCATGAAGTCAACGGTTTCTTTTTCTATGTCGGTGAGTAGCTCGTGGGCAATCTTGGCCATGCGCACTTCGGTGTAGCGCATGGCTGCCGGGGCATCGCCGTCCATGGAGCCGAAGTTACCCTGGCCGTCTATCAAGGGATAGCGCATGGTAAAATCCTGGGCCATGCGCACCAAGGTGTCGTAAACTGCCATATCGCCGTGAGGGTGATACTTACCGATAACATCACCCACGATTCTTGCGCTTTTTTTGTACGGCTTATTCCAGTCGTTTTTAAGCTCATACATGGCAAAAAGGATGCGCCGCTGCACGGGTTTCAGACCATCACGCACGTCAGGAAGCGCTCGCCCAACAATCACGCTCATAGCGTAGTCGAGATAGGACTTCTTAAGCTCCTCCTCAATGGGAATAGGAACAATCTCTGCCATACACCAAAACCTCCCTTCAAAATGCCAAATGCTTTATACCACGAAAAAACGCATTCTGCTGCTAGAAAGATTTTCAAAGTCGTGGTAAAAAGCGCAAGAACATAGGAGGTTTGCTATGAAAGCCCTGATTGTCCTTGAAGACGGCACCACTTTTTGGGGAAAGTCATTTACCGGCCCAGGAGAAGCCTTTGGCGAAATCGTCTTCAATACCTCGATGACGGGATATCAGGAAATCCTGACCGACCCCTCTTACCGGGGCCAAATAGTCACAATGACTTATCCCCTCATTGGCAATTACGGCGTAAACGACGAAGACAACGAAAGCAGCCGTATCCAGGTAGAAGCCTTTGTGGTGCGTGAATATCAGCCATTTTATTCTAATTGGCGTGCCAAACGCTCTCTAGGGGAATGGCTCAAGTCCCAGGGGGTCCTTGGCATTGAACAGATAGACACCAGGGCGTTGACCAGACATATCAGGCTTTCTGGGGCCATGAAAGCCGGTATTTCCACTGAAGACCTAAACCCCTCCTCACTCCTTGAAAAGGTAAAGGCTTCCCCAGGCCTTGTAGGCCGAGACCTGGTAAAAGAAGTCACCTGTGACAAGCCCTATCGCTGGGTAGCAGGAGAAAAAAAAGAATTTTTCCCTTTTGATCCTAACGGTGGCCCGAAAGTAGTGGTGATTGACTGTGGCCTTAAATACAACCAGCTACGTTTGATGGAAGAGCGTGGTTGCCAGCTTTTGGTAGTTCCGGCAAAGACCTCTGCCGAAGAAATCCTTTCCTACGAACCAGACGGCATTTTCTTTTCAAACGGCCCAGGGGACCCAGCCGCAGTCCCCTACGTGGTTGAGACTGCCAAAGAACTCCTTGGCAAACGCCCAATCTTTGGGATCTGTCTTGGTCACCAGATGCTTGGTCAGGCCTTGGGGGCAAGCACCTACAAACTCAAGTTTGGTCATCGTGGTGCCAACCAGCCCGTAAAAGACCTCGCCACTGGCCGTATTGAAATAACCTCGCAAAACCACGGTTTTTGCGTACGCCAGGAAGAACTCCCCAAGGAAGTAGAAATTTCCCACATAAACTTAAACGACGGCACCTTAGAGGGAATCAAACACAAAGAAATCCCCCTTTTTAGCGTGCAGTATCATCCCGAAAACGCACCAGGGCCCCGTGATTCTGTTTATCTTTTTGACCGTTTCCTTGACATGATTCATGCTTTTGGAGAAGGAAAATCTCTATGAAACAAGCAAGAATTGCCGCACTCCTTATAAGTTTGGTTGTAGCTGCTGCTCTGGGAGGCCTTGGTTATTATTTTAAGGAAGTTCTTCCCCCGTGGGCGATAGGCACTATGGTAAGCGCTCCCATTTTGGGAGGCATTATCATAACACTTCTCATTAGGGAGACCTCTCAGGTTGAGACCGAAATCAAGCTTGAACCTGAAGGCCCTGAGGAAAAACCCAAAACCCCAGCGCCCAAAGAGCCTACTCCTGCCCCCTCAGAAGCCTCTTCCGAGCCAGAAAAATACCTAGCCGCTTTCCTTGGAGTTTTGCAAAAAGAAGGGCGTTTTCTTGACTTTTTAAACGAAAATTTAGACGCCTACGATGATGCTCAAATCGGGGCGGCTGTGCGTGCCATTCATCGCAAACTAAAGCAAACTGTCTTTGAAACCGTCGAGCTTTCCCCGGTAGTAAATGCGAAAGAGGGAAGTGAAATAATCATTGAAGAAGATTTTGACCGCAAAGCCATTCGTCTTATTGGCAACATAAAAGGAGAACCCCCTTATCAGGGAATCCTGCGGCATCCTGGCTGGTGCTACAAGAAAATAAATTTGCCTAAGCCCAAGCAAGAAAAGATTCTTGCTCCTGCTGAGGTTGAAATCTCTTAGCCCATGAAAATCTTAAAACACCAGGACTTACCTTTTAAAGCACCTTATCCGGTGGCCACTATTGGCAACTTCGACGGAGTGCATTTAGGGCATCAGGCCCTTTTTCGCGAAACCACCAAAAAGGCCCGCCAAAATGATGGGACAGCGATTGCCATTACCTTCCATCCCCATCCATTGCAGGTGTTACGCCCTGAAAAAACTATCAAACTAATATGCAGTTTGGAGCAAAAAATAAAACTTATTGAAAAAGCAGGGATTGACTGTCTGCTCTTGCTTGAATTCAACAAAGAGCTTGCCTCGTTAGAGGCCGAAGAATTCGTAGAAGACATCTTTGTTAAGGGTTTAGGCATAAAAGAACTCGTAGTGGGCTACGATTACCGCTTTGGTAAAAAGAGACGTGGCGACACTGAACTTTTAAAGGTCCTTGGCAAGCGGTTTGGTTTTGAGGTAACCGTTATCCCACCGCAAAAAGTAAACGGCCTTACGGTCTCCAGCACCCTTATTCGGGAACTCATTTCAGAAGGAGACGTAGCCCTTGCCGCCAAGCTCCTTGGAAGATATTACAAGCTTTGTGGCAAGGTGATCCCGGGGCATGGTCGAGGCAAACGCTTACTGGGCTTCCCTACTGCTAATCTGAAGCTCTCCAAAGAAAAACTCTTGCCCAAGACAGGCGTATATGCGGTTTATGTCCATTTTGATAGCAAAAGGCTACCTGGAGTCATGAATCTCGGTTTTAATCCAACCTTTGGCGATGGGTACCTTTCAGCAGAAGTACACATCTTTGATTTTGACGGAAATCTATACGACAAAAATATTTGCCTTTCTTTTGTATCGCGCCTGAGAGACGAAAAAAAATTCACCTCTCCTGAAGAACTTGCCGCCCAAATAAAAGAAGACTGCCGCAAAGCAAGAGAAGTATTAAAAGCCTAGAAACCCTCTTGACTTAGCTAAACAAATGTCTATCTCTCCTAAAAAAACAAGGAGGTAACACATATGGAACGCATCGATCGTTTAGCCCAAATAGTTGAAATGGCTAAACAAGGTAAAAAAATCAAAGCCAAAGTCACTTTGCTAAAGCGCCCAATAGTATTAAAAATCCATCCCGAAGCCCAAATACTTGAAGAAAAAGAAGCTTATATTCTAGGAGCTATTTTCGAATTCCAAGTAAATGGAAACACTTATAAAGTAGAAAGATTTTATGCCATGGGTTTTCCTACTGAAACAGTAGAAGAAGAACTCGCTAATAAAAATCTTGCTAATGCCTTACTAAAAGAAGACTATCAAAGACTAAAAGAAGCAGGAATAGAAATCGAAGAAAAGTATTTTGAATAGGGACTTTGCAAAATTACCAGGCGCAAAGGGGGATCCGTTCCTGTTTTTCGTTCCATAAAATGGGGGGCCTAAAAACAGACTTTAAGAAAGGGGGGTTAGCCCCCCTTTTTCTTTGGCTCATAAGAACAAAGTGGTTCCTCTGCCAGATAATCACCCGTAGCTTCATAAGCCCTGGCCCGGCATCCGCCACAAACTCTTATGTATTCGCAACGGCCGCACTTGCCTTTGTAAGCTTTGAAATTTCTCAGGTTTTCGAATATTTCTGAATACCACCAAACCTCAGGGAAGCTTTTTTCGCGTAAAGAGCCACAATTCAACTCTAAATAGCCGCAAGGTTGCACCAGGCCCCGGTGGGAAATAAAACAAAAACCCGTACCCGCCAAACAACCCCTGGTCAACGCATCAAGGCCAAAGGTTTCATAGGTTACCTCCTGGCCTTCTTCTCGGGCACGTTGCCGGAGTATACGGTAATAATGAGGCGCACACGTGGCCTTTAAATGGAAACCCTCAGGGACTCGTTTTCGCTGATCATAAAACCAATGCAGGACCTTTTCGTATTTTTCCGCGGTAAGGGCCTGTGAAGCCATATCTTTTCCGCGCCCAACAGGAACAAGAAGAAAGATATGATGCGCCACTGCACCGAGTTTGATGGTTAAGTCTAAAATTTTGGGAACTTCATCCACGTTAACTTCGGTGACCGTGGTGTTTATTTGGAAGGGAATGTCTGCCTCTTTTAAAAACTCTATTCCCCTAAGGGCCCCTTCAAAGGCGCCTGGTACTTTGCGAAAGTCGTCATGAGACTCTGGGGTTGCACCATCAAGGCTTATGGAAACCCGGGCAATGCCTGTTTCTTTCATTTTCTGGGCAATTTCTCTAGAAATCAGCACTCCATTAGTAGCCATAACAGGCCGAAAACCAAGGCGCGAAGCCTCTTTGGCTATCTCAAAGATGTCTGGCCGCAATAGCGGCTCACCACCTGTCAAAATAATAATGGGTGAGCCAACTTCTTTTATTTCCTTCAAAATACGAAAGCACTCTTCGGTAGTGAGTTCGTTTTCATAGGGGCCTTTACTGGCTGCTGCCCGGCAATGTACGCAATCAAGATTACAATGCCTTGTGAGTTCCCAAGCCACCAGCCTTGGGACGAATTTTTTGTCGTCTTGACCAGGATGTGCTTTGGGATGCATAATATTTCCTCCTTTTAAGACAAAAATACCACAAAAAAAACTCTCCAAAAGCCCAATAAATGTTTTATGTTTTAAGACGGGAGGAGGATTTTATGGATCGCAAACTATTAGAACAGCTGAAAAAGAAGGTCCAAGAAGAATTAGTCAAAAAAGAGATAGAAAGTCTCGAATATTGGCTTTTAGAACTTCAAAAAGTTTACGCCAAAAAGCACCAAAGCCTTCCAGAATTCAAAGCCGATATCAAAAATTTCATGGAAAGGATGAAAAATAGGATCCAAACCTTAAAAACCAAAGGTATCTAAAAAGCTAAGTCTTTTTGTTGGAACCAGTATTCTAAATAAGATCGTATTTCTTTAGCACAAGAAAGGGATAGGATTTCCTTAGCCAACTTTTGGCAATCTTCGTAACTTATTTGCCGAATAATGTTTTTAATAATGGGAATTGTTTGCGGGTTCATGCTAAGTTCGTCAAACCCCATTCCCACAAGCAAAGGCACACACAGGGGCTCTCCAGCCATCTCTCCACACATAGCCACTTTAATCCCTGTCTTTTTAGCAGCTTCAGCAACATGTTTGATAATGCGTAAAATGCCAGGATGAAGAGGTTCATAAAGGTGGGCAACCTGTTCGTTGCCCCGGTCAATGGCCAGGGCGTATTGAATGAGATCGTTGGTCCCGATGCTAAAAAAATCTACCTCTTTGGCAAGGATATCTGCAATGGCTGCGGCAGTGGGAACTTCGATCATCGCCCCGCACTCGGGAACGTCAACTTCAAGCCCTTCTTGGGACAATTCGTCTAAAACTTCAAATAAAACTTTTTTAGCCTCAAGGAGTTCGTTAAGGCCAGAAATCAAAGGAAACATAATTCTTATCTTTCCGTACACACTGGCCCGCAAAATAGCCCTGAGCTGCGTTCTAAAAAGTTCTATGTTTTTAAGACAAAGCCGGATAGCCCTTAAGCCCAGGGCCGGGTTAATTTCAGCTGGCAAATTAAGTTCCTTGGCAAACTTGTCTCCGCCAATATCAAGGGTGCGAAAGGTAACAATATTAGGCCTAATTCCTTCTATAACCTGGCGGTAATTGATAAATAATTCTTCTTCTGAGGGAAGGCCCTCTTTAGTAACGTAAAGATACTCTGTACGAAAAAGCCCTACCCCTTCTGCACCGAATTCCAACGCCATGGGGATCTCGTCCAATAACTCGAGGTTGGCCCTGACAAAGACCCTTCTTCCGTCAAGAGTTACCGCAGGCTCTTTTGCCAGATCAAGAAAACGTTCACGTTGAAGCTGACACTCAAGACGCCTGTCAATAAACTCTTCGATAACTTCCTGGGAAGGATTGACGATCACTTCCCCTGAGAGCCCATCTACGATTACCAAATCCCCTGGGGAGATCTCCTCGGTAACGCCTTTTACCGCTACCACCGCAGGGATCCCAAGACTTCTGGCCACAATGGCCGTGTGCGACGTGCGGCTACCTACTTCGGTAACAAAGGCCTGAGTGGTATCAGGTTTTAGGCGTGCTGTGTCCGCAGGGGAAAGATCATGTGCTATTACAATGGCTGGCTCTTCTATCTCAACGCTTTCGTTCTGGCCCTGAAGGGCCAAAATAACGCGTTCGATCAGGTGCTCAAGGTCATGAATCCTTTCCCTCAAGTAAAAATCCTTGAGCGAATCAAAAACCCGCTGATATTTCTTCAGGACTTTTCGTAAGGCCCACTCGGCATTCACATAGTGGCGTCTTATAAATTGTTCTGTGTCCCGTATAAGAGAAGGATCTTTGAGCATCAAAATATGAGCATCAATAATGGAAAGGGGTTGAACCATTTCAGGCGGGATATGCCTTTTTACTTCCTCAAGGTCTTTTATAGTAGTGGCCAGGGCTCGGTGGAGCCTGTCTATTTCTTTTTCAACTTGCGAGGGAGTCAAAATGCGGCGGGAAATTTTGACATTGCCAGTCAACAGGAGATAAGCAGGGCCAATGGCTACCCCTGGAGAAACCCCTATCCCTTGAAGACGTTTCATAGGTTCTCTGAAGTCAATAGTTTCGCTATTTCTTCTACTGCTAGGCTCGCTTCCTCTCCTTCGGCCCATATTTCAACCTTTGATCCCTTTGTACAGGCAAGCGCTAAAACATCTAGAATGCTTGCGGCATCAGCTGTTTGCGAACCTTTCTTCAAAATCACCCTCGCATTGAAACGTTGGGTAAGCTCAGCTAACTTGGCCGCAGGGCGCGCATGAAGCCCTAAATTATTCTGGATAATTATACTCCGTTTAACCATGTTACGAAATAGTTACATTTTCTGGATAAAGCGGCGAAGAAAAGTCCTCAGGAGTTAGGTTAGGATAGACCGTAACGCCTGGAGATAGCCTGAGCTCATCGGGAAGGACGGTGCGACTGCCAATAACCGTAATTTCCTCCCTTCCCCCTACAACTGCCCTTTCGCCGATAACCACTTCGGTATCACAAATTACCCGTTCAAGCTTGGCTCCCTTTTTCACTACCGTGTTGTAAAAAAGTATTGATTCTGAAACTGAAGCACCTTCTTCTATTACCACCCCAGGAAAAAGGACTGAACGATTCACCTCGCCTTCGATGCGAGAACCATTGTAAAAAAGGCTATCACAAATAGCTGCACGCGATCCCAAAATAGTTGGCTTGCGATCACGTACGTCTCGGTGAGCAAGGTTAGTGCAAATCTGCCAGCGTTTTAAGTCTATCTTTGGCTTAGCTCCCAAAAGGTCCATGTGTGTTTGCCAAAACTCCTGAACAGTCCTGGTATAGCCCCAATAGCCCCTAAAAATAAAGCCATACATACGATAGCTACCTATCATCTTGGGTAAAATGTCTCTGCCAAATTCATGAGAGGGTTCTTTGGCATTGGCAAGCAAGACTTCTTCAAGGACTTCTGGACGAAAAGCATAAATGGTAAGCGACGCCAAGTTAGAAACAGGAGGGGAGACTTTTTCCTGGTAATCTTTAAGAGGGCCTCCAAAGGGCGAAGTCTCTTCCACTACACCCTGGCCAAACCGGTGAGCTTCTTTTGCGGCTACCGGGGTAAAGGCAACGGTGACATCTGCGTTATTTTCGCGATGAAAAGAAAGAAGCGGACGATAATCCATTTGATAAACATGGTCTCCAGAAAGAATCAAAACGACCTCGGGCGACCAGCGCTTAATAAACTCAAGGTTCTGATAAACCGCGTCAGCAGTACCTTTGTACCAATCAGCAGCTTTATGGCCATGAAATGGGGGCAAAATGTAAACGCCGCGCCTGCGGCCGCACATATCCCACGGGATACCGTAGTCAAGATGATTCATCAGGGAGTAGGGACGATATTGCGAAAGCACGCCTACTAACATGATACCTGAGCGCATAAGGTTGGTCATAGGAAAGTCAATGATGCGGTAAACACCTCCAAAGGGAAGCGAAGCCTTGGGACGAAAAAAAGTCAAAACAGAGAGCTCATCAACACGCCCCCCGGCAAGCACCATGGCCAAGACTGGGACTTTTTTGGTGGTCATTCGGTTACCTCTTCCTGGACATTTTCAAAAGAAGCTGTCTCTGTGGCGTCTTCTTTTTCTTTAAAAGCCTGGGGCCCTTTGGTTTCAAGCTCTTCTTCAAAACCTTCTACCAATTCGTCGTATTCGTCTCCGAGCTCATCGCCAAACTCTGCCCCAAATTTATCTATTAGTCTTTTCATGCTTTTAGGGTCATCTTCGTCAAAAGCACCTAAAAGGGCAGGGTCTGCCATTTTTTCAAGACGTGAATCAAGAGAAATGCGCACCCTTACACGAGAGATAAGCTTTTCTACTTGTTTGGCCCCACAATGTTTGCAAAAAGGCTCAAAAGTTTCGCGATTAAGCACGAGATGGTCACTTATCTTGCCACACTTTAGACAGCGGTATTCATAGATAGGCATATGCCCCTCTCATTACTTGCGAAAATGCTTTTCAAGCATACGAATAAGACTTCTCGTAGTGAACTGGTGACCATTGTTGTTGATATTTTCAAGGGGCACCTCAGCCCGGGCCTTTTCACGATGGCCACCAGCAAAGCCTATCTTACCAAAGACCCGCTGCGCTAGTTTCCCGGCATCTTTACGATAGCCATCACATCTAATAATCACCACTAGCCGATCCCTGTATTCCCCAGAAACGAAGACCCAGCCGATTTCATGGACATGGTTTAAAAAGTCAGCAATCACCACCAAAATATCAGGATTAGGGACCTTTCCGATGTGGGTAAAGAGCCGCTGTTTGCGTACTTTTACCTCTTCTAAGGCCTTGCGAAAATACCTAAGCTCTGAGCGTCTAATATCAGAGGCTTCGATTTTGTGAAGAAGGTGGCGGTTCATGCGCTTGAAAAGGTACTGAAAACACAACACATCTTGCAGGGTGCACTCTTTTTCAAAGTTGCTTGTGTCTGTTTTGATGCCATAAATCAGGGCGGTAGCAAGGGTAACTGCGGGCTTTATCTTAAGGGTCCGCAAATACTCAGTCATCATAGAGGATACCGCCCCATACTCCGGCCTAATATCAATAAAGGGTGCGTCCCAGCCGTTTGTTACCGGATGATGGTCAATAACAACGTCAAAATTAAACCTCAAAAACTCTTTGTTATGAGGGGGCTGAGAATCAATCAGGACTTTTTTGTTGTATTCACCTGTTTTAACCTGACGCAGCTTAACTAGAGGGATCTTGAGGTGCTGGATCATGGCAATGTTGTTGAGGCGCCGGATTTCATTGACATGGGCAATGGTAACATCTGAAACGCGCTGCCGAATAAGGCGTTTCATCGCAAGGGCACTTGCAATAGCATCCGGATCCGCCCATATCAAAATAAGAACCCGGTCTTCCTTCTTGAACTGAGAAAGAAGCGTACGAACCCTTTCTTTATTTGACTTAAATTTAACTATCCTGGGTTCAATTTCTTCATTTATTTGGCTTTGCGACGATTTATTGGCAGGCATATCAAACGTAAAGCCGTATAGGCCTGGTTTCCTCCTGATATTCGTCAATTCCTTTATCTAATTCTTGCAAAAGGGCATTAATTTCGCCGTTTACCAGCAACTCACGCACCATGTTTGTCCCAACTATAATGTCAAAAGGAAGTTTTTGCCATTCGTATTCATAAGGTGGAGTTCTAAAGGCAAACTCTTCGTGTTCTTTCAAAATTTCGCCAAGTATTGCCAAGACGGCTTTAACTGGCTCAAAACAAGATATATCATTAACCATTAATCTCAATCCCTGGCAAAGCCTTCCAGCCCATTTATCAAACCAGGGAATAAAAGAAGTTTTTTGTATAAAAAGTCCTGGAATCTTTCTAAGGTTTTCCACAATCTTAGTATTTAGCCAAGGAGCCCCTAAAAGCTCAAAAGGAGTGGTAGTTCCCCTCCCTTCAGAAAGATTAGTTCCTTCCAGTAAAACCATACCTGGATAAAGAAGTGCTGTTTGAAAAGTGGGCATGTTGGGTGAAGGTGGTATCCACGGAAGGCCAGTTTCGGGAAAAAGCATATTTCGTTTCCAACCCTCAAGGGGTATCACACGAAGAGAAACATCAACCCCTAGGATATGTTTAAAATAAAGGGCCAGTTCTCCGATGGTTAGCCCGTGGCGCAACGGGATCCTGGCCATACCCACAAAGGAAAAAAACTCTTCCTGAAGAAGAGGTCCCTCTATTTTACCTCCAATGGGATTGGGCCTATCCAGAACCACCACTTCTACATCTGCTTTGGCGCAGGCCTTCATGGTAAGGAAAAGGGTCCAAATGTAGGTGTAAACCCGCACGCCAACATCTTGTAAGTCAACAAGAAGGACGTCGATTTCTGCAAGATGGCTAGGCTCTGGCGCAAGCCTAGGCCCATAAAGACTCACCAAAGGGAGACCGGTCTCGGTGTGCAAGGTATCGGCTGAAGAAACCATATTTGCCTGCTTTTCAGCTGCAAAACCATGTTGAGGAGCAAAGAGAAGGCGCAAATTTTTGCCAAGAATGTCTTTCAAGACACTGGGAGCAGAAGAAAAATCAGGCAAAACAGAAGCTTGATGACACAACAACCCCACACGGCGTTTTGCAATATCAGGGGGTATATTTTGGACTAATTTGGCAAGCCCGGTGAGGACCATGATAAGAAAGGCCGCCTGCAGGCGGCCTTTTATTGACTAGTCTATTTCTGGAGGAGGAAGATACTCTGATTCCTTAGCAGCAGCTTCTTTGATTTCGTCAACCTTCTGGAGCACTGCTTCAATAACCTCAGGACCAAGGGATTTCTTCTCTACGATCTGGTTGAAAAGCTCCCTCATGAAAGCCACCGGCAAGTCGGTAATAGCACCACGGGAGTCTACCCGTGCGGTGTCAAACTCCTGCAAAATCTTATTCTTAAGCTCTTCGTTTACCGGAACTTCGATAAGACGAAGCTCCCCTCCGAACATGTATTTTATATTTTCCTCTAAACCGGTTCCCCGGATTTTTTCCATCCGGTTATCGTCTAAAAGCACGACAATGAAATATTCACCCATTTTCGACCTCCTTTAAAGGTTTATGTTCTTAAAGATCTTCGAGATCTACTTCAAGTTCTTTTTCCTTGTTGACCACGTATTTTTCGTTGCAGAACGGATAGCCGAAGTGCTTCCACCATTTAACGATTACTTTGTAAACCTCAGGACGCATGATAATGCTAGGAGGCTGAACACCTTCTGCTACCATGCCGCGCAAGAAGCTTCCAGAGAGTTTTTCGCGCTTGTGACCACAGGTCTCAGAGTAAGCCATTTCTTTACAGGTCGGGCAGTAAGAGAACTCACGCATATTCTGAGGCCTAATATCAAGGCCGTAAGGCACGTCAGTTGGAGGAGCAGGGAAACCAAAGCTTGGGATACCCTTGGTCCAGAGGATCTGGGTTGCCCACTTGTCGTAGTATTCACCAACAGCGGCGTGGTCACGCCCGAACATGTGGTGCGTGCAGCCCATGTTCTGACGGATGATACCGTGGAGCAAGGACTCAAGCGGGTTACCATAGCGCATATCCCAAAGAACGATAGTGGGCAGATGACGCTCAGGCTTGATATAGCCACCCTTGTTAACCGCCTCGTGGCCCTCTACGATGGCTTCGTCAGGATAGTCACCACGGCGCTTAACACCGATGACGGCATTAACAAGGATACCATGGCAGGGCTCCACGTCGCCGGTGAAAGCCGCACACTTCATCAAGAACTCGTGGCCAACGTGAGGCACGTTACGGGTCTGGTGGTTAATAACCGTGCGCCAGCCACGACGATCGAATTCTTCACGGCTCTTGCGAGGCGGGAACCAGAAACGATCAAAAGGAGGCCTCATCTTGGGCTCGTTGATGATGGTGTATTTACCTGCAAGCACTACCGGCTGAAGGCTGCGATAGATAACCCAACCGGGGTGTTTTTTGTTAAAAGGCTCTTTGACTACTTCGGGGTTGCGCTCAGGGGTACCAAAGGTGAGGTGCGCAAGTTCTTCAGGATTGTCAATACGCCATACTTCTTCGATATCAAGAATAGCAAAAGGCTTGCCTTTTAGGTTGAGGACAAGACGATCACCCGCACCAACACCAAGTTTCTTGTAATCTTCTTCGCTGATATCAAAAACCAGCGGATAAGGGAAAATCCATTCGTTCAAAAGACGACGTTCTTTAAGAATTCTTTCTACCTCGGCCTGCTTCATGGAGCCCTCAACAGGGCTAAAGAAACCGTAACAAATAGACATGATTTCACGGTACACGTTGCGTACCGGTACCCCTGTCTCATAGTGAAGGGTAGGCTTAATGTCGTAAGAGGGACAGCCCTTAATCATCTTTTTGGCAGCTTCTTTGTCAGTGACTACCCTCTCTACTAATCTGCCTCCATGAGGCAAGGGACGTTGAATCAAAAACCTCGACATCGGACACCTCCTTAAAAATTTGTGGTTGCCAACCTATATCGCTTTGATATCAAGTTAAGTGCTTTTATACCTGAACTTACAAAATTGAAAAACTTAGTTTCATCAATTTAAAAGAAAATAGGCGAACATTTTAAAAAATTTTTTTGGTTTTCTTGATATTCCTTGGGAAATTAGAAAAAGACTGTTAAAAGCCTTTTATAGCTGAGCTTCAACACCACAAAGTAATAAAAAACTTTGCTAGCAATGAAGCTTGAGCTATCTTTGCTTAGAAGCTTTAGGGAGGCTGCTTTATGACCATTATGGAAGATTCTTTGCCCACAGAGGCTTTAGGTATCAAACTGATGATAGGAGAGCCCATCCAGAAAGATTTTTTCTACGTGTATCACGGTCATATTATCCATTCAGAAGGAGGAGCCCAAACAATCTACGTTATGGATCATCCCTTCTGGGGACGAATTCTTTTCTTAAACGGCACCTTACAATTCACAACGCGTGATGAGTTTATTTATCATGAGGCCCTCATCCACATTCCCGTACAGGCCAGGCCCGAAGGAACCATTAAAAAAGTACTCATTTGCGGTGGCGGAGATTTCGGGGCCGCCCGTGAACTCCTTAAGTACCACGATATCGAAGAGGTCATCATTGCCGATATCGACCCTCATGTTCCAGAAATCGTAAAAGAATATTTCCCTGGACTCCTTCCTAAAGAAGATCCAAGACTCAAACTTTTGGTAACAGACGCTTATAAGCTGGTAGAAGAAATGGTCGCGCAAGGAAAACAGTTTGATCTAATTATTATTGACTCTACCGACCCTGATATTTCCCCTGAAGGGCAAACCATAGAACTCTCGCATTCCCTTTTCAGCCAGGAGTTTCATGAACTCCTTAAAAAGCTTGCCCCCAATGGTCTTATAGTCCAGCAAGCCGCAACTCCTTTTACTATGAAAAACGTCCTCGCCTGGACTTACCAGACTTTTGTCGCGGTCTATGGCAAAGAAGACGTTTATTGCTACCGTGCTGATATACCTTCTTTTGGTGGGGACAACGCTTATATTTTGCGGTGTCCGGGAGATTCACCTGTTGAACCCAAAAGAGATGAAATAGAAAACACCAAATACTACACCCATGAGGTCCACCGGGCTTCGTTTGCATTACCTAAATTCTGGCAGGAGGCGTTGAAGTAAGATGTCTGTTTCAGTACTAGGAATTCTAGGCTCTCCGCATCAATTTGGCGGAACCGGCCAGCTTTTGCGTTGTGCTTTAAAAGGTGCTCTTTTAGAAGGTGCAAAGACTGATCTTACCTGTCTTTACGATGGAGAGATAACTCCTTGTAAGGGCTGTATCCAGGAAGAAGAACCTAATTGCAAATTTCCTTGTATTTTTGACGACTTTGGCAAAGAGGTGCTCATAAAGATACACCAGGCTGACGTAATTATTTTCGGCACCCCTATTTATTGGTACGCCCCTTCAGGGGTTATGAAAAACCTCATTGACCGCATGACCTGCCTTGAAAACATGGTGGCTTATGGAGAACCAAGTTACATGGAAGGCAAGGTAGTAGGCGCCATAACCGTGGGGGCCGATGCCGGGCTTACCATGGCAGGGGGGTATCTTCTTACGGTGCTTAATGCCATGGGTGCTATCGTGCCGCCCTGGGCCCACGCATACTCTCGCAACGCGGACAAAGCTATATATGACGACCGCGCGGTGATGGATGCTATTAACGTTGGTTTGCTGGCATGTGGCCTGGCAGCAAGGCTTAAAGGTCTTTCTGGAACCCTTACTTACCAGGACAACAAAAACCTGCTTGAAAAAATTCGTACCAAAATTTTAGCAGAAAAGGAGGTGTACGAAAGAGAACATGGAGAGACCAACCTCTGAGAACCCTGTACTTGAAGCCATTTACGCCCGCAGAAGCGTTAGGGACTATACCGAAGAAGAAATCCCCCGTAAGACTATTTATGAGATCATCAGGGCAGGTACCTGGGCGCCATCTGGTTTAAACAACCAGCCATGGCGCTTTGTAATCGTTGCAGACCAGGATTTACGTGAAAAGCTGGCAGAGCTTACCCGCTATGGGGAAATTATCAAAAGGGCTCCGGTAGTTATAGCGGTCTTCGTTGACAAAGATGCCATGTATCACGAAGTAAAAGACCACCAGGCTATGGGCGCCTGTATTCAAAATATGCTCCTGGCTGCCCATGCCTTGGGCCTCGGAGCAGTGTGGCTTGGTGAAATTCTAAAAAATGCGGATCAAGTACGAAATATCCTTGGCCTGCCTGAAAACTTAGAACTTATGGCAGTGGTCGCCATTGGCCATCCTAAAAGGCGTGACCAAAAAAGTTCGCGTAAACCAATTGAAGAAGTAATTATCAAGGAGTGCTGGTAATTTTGAAAAAATTCGCTCTTCTGGTGCTGACCATATTTTTCCTGCTAAAAGCATCTTATGCCCTGGCCCTATCTTTGGAAAATGTGAGCTTAAGCACTGAAGCCAATTATCTGGTATGTTCATGGGAATTAAAAGACATACCCATCGAAAAACTCGATGAAACCCTGCACCACGGCATCCCGGTGCGTTTACAATTTGAAATTATTATCGAAAAAATTAGACGCTTCTGGTGGGATGAGACCCTTCTTCATCATCTAGTTTTACGCGAAATTTATTACGATGCGGTCAAAAACGTTTATAACGTTCAGTTCGTAGGAATAAGCAGTGCCCCCAGGGCTTTTTCCTCTCTTGAAGAAGCCTTAAATGTAGCCGCTTGTGCCCAAAATCTACCCCTCTTACCCGCAAACCTCATTGAACCCGGGGCTTTCTATCGTCTGAAGATAAAAGCCACCATTATTCAAAGAATCTCCCCCAATCTTCCTTCTCGTGTCTTACGTATAATTTTCAAAGGCGGTAAAATTGAATCAGACTGGAAAATAATTCGATTCAGATTTTCTAATTAGCCTATAATGCCTCTTCTAAAAGAACAAGAAAGACGTAAAAGGCGCCGCGAATTAATCATTGCCTTTTTTGCCTTCGTTTTGCTTGGGATTCTTTCTCTGGTTGAGATTAAGACCTTCCGCGAACTGCCTTCAAGCGAGGTCAACTTATTGGCCTATATCCTGCTTCAAGTGAATGCCATTTTGCTACTGGTTGTAGGCTTCCTGGTGGTACGAAACCTCCTTAAGTTATTTTTTGATTCCCCTAGAGGACGCTTTGCCGAACGATTGCGAACCCGTATTGCCATTGCCTTTATTTTTCTGGCCCTAATTCCCACTATCTTTCTTTTCCTGGTATCTTTTAAGTTCATTGAAACAAGCCTTGATTTTTGGTTCAGCAGTAATCTTGACCGCAGCTTACAAGAAGCCCTTTTTGAAGCCCAATCCATCTACCAGGAAAAAGAACGTGAGCTTGCTGTTAAAGCAGAAAATTTTATAAATGGGTACCTTGAGAAGACCGACCGCTTGAGAGCCAAAAATCTTCGTTACTGGCGCAAACATCTAAATCTCGACTCTCTGGAAGTTTATGCTCCCTCGGGAAAACTACTTAAAGCCTCATACCGGTACCAAATAGCAGCGGGCATCGGTGTTCCCCCGAGTATTTTGGCCAAAGTTTTTGAAGAAGAAAGCGCCACCAGCGAAATAACACGCCTTAAAGACAAGGTCTTGTTAAGGGTTTTTATCCCTGCCTCTTATCACAAACAAAAAGTCGCCGTTGCTTGCGGGGTCTTTCTTGATCCAAGCATAGAAAAACTTATAAACGAAGTAGGAAAAGGCATTGAAACTTACCAACAACTCAAGTTCTTCAAGGATCCGCTCAAATCTTCGCTAATTCTAATTTTGCTCCTGATAACTCTCCTAACGATATTTGTAGCAATTTGGTTTGGTATGCGTTTTGCCAAAAGACTAACTGAACCGGTACACGCCCTGGCCGAGGCCACCCAGCAAATTGCAGAAGGAAACTTCGACGTCTCACTTCCTGAAGAAAGTGCCGACGAAGTAGGGCAACTTGTAAGAGCCTTCAGACGCATGACCCAGGAACTCAAAGAGTATCGCCAAAAGGTAGAAGAAACCACGGCAGCGCTCCACGAAACCAACAAAGAGCTCATGCGGCGCACTTGGTATCTGGAAACCGTGCTGGCAAACATCACTGCCGGGGTGATAGCGCTTGATAACCAAGGGAAAATAACCATCATTAATCGCATGGCGGCTAAACTCCTTGGAGCACATCCTTCGCGCTTAATTGGCCACCAAATAGAAAAACTGCTTCCAGAAGAATATTTTGAAATCGCCCAAGAAATGCTTGCCCAGGCCAAGAGCTCACCTCAAAAGATCGTCCAGCGCCCTTTAAGGGTAGAGATTGGCGGAAAAGCCTTGACCCTGCTGGTTACGATCACACTGCTTGAATCAAACGCTGGCGAGAACCTGGGCTATCTCTGTCTGCTTGAGGATATCACCGAAAAAGAGCGCATCCAGCGCCTGGCAGCCTGGCGAGAGGTAGCCCGTCGCATTGCCCATGAGGTCAAAAACCCTCTGACCCCTATTCAGCTTTCTGCCCAACGCTTGCGCCGCCGTCTAAAGGATAAACTTCCCAAAGGAGAGCAAGAAATACTTGAGCGCTGTACCACTACCATTGAAAAACAAGTGGACGAACTAAAGCACCTGGTGAACGAATTTTCTACCTTCGCACGCCTTCCCTCCCTTAAAGCTGAAAAAGGAGACCTAAGTCTCATTGTAAAAGAAGTGGTTGACCTTTATCGTGATGGGCATCCAGGAATCCTTTTTCAGGTGGAAACAAGTGGCGACACCGAGGCACTTTTTGACAGAGAACAAATGAAGCGGGTATTTTTAAACCTCTTTGATAATGCCATCCGTGCTATGCCTAACGGCGGGACCATAACGGTAAAAGTGTGTGGGGAAAACGGCTCAGTGCATATTGAAGTAAAAGATACTGGTGAAGGGATTCCAACTGAAATCCGCGGAAGGATTTTTGAGCCATATTTTTCCGCCAACGGCGGAAGCGGCCTTGGCCTTGCCATCGTAAATTCCATTATACAGGAACACCGTGGCAAAATATGGATAGAAGATAATCATCCCTCAGGGGCAAAATTCGTTATCGAAATACCTAAAGGCTTATGAACGAAAAAATTCTGGTTATAGACGACGAAGAATCTATCCTGGCTAGTCTTGCTGACATTTTAGAAGACGAAGGGTATCAGGTAATAACCGCAAAAACAGCCCAAAATGGCCTTGAAGAAATCAAAAAAGACACCCCTGACTTGCTTATCCTTGATGTCTGGTTACCAGATCTTGACGGGCTTAAACTTTTAAAAAGCCTGCGTAAAGATTATCCAGAGCTTCCTGTTATCGTCATATCAGGCCACGGGACCGTTGAAACAGCGGTCAGGGCGATAAAGCTCGGTGCTTTTGATTTTCTAGAAAAACCTCTTTCTTACGACAGGGTAGTTGTTACCGTTGCCAACGCCTTAAAATTCCGTGCCTTAAAGCAGGAATACATCTCCCTTAAAAAAAGCCTTTCCGGCCCAAGAATCACTGGAAAAAGCCAGGCCATCAGGCAACTCCAGGAAGCCTTGGAAAAGGTAGCCCAAACAGACGCCACGGTGCTAATTACCGGAGAATCTGGTGTGGGCAAAGAAGTTGCAGCTCGCACGGTACATGCCCTTTCCCGTCGCAAAGACGGCCCTTTTGTGGCGGTGAATTGTGCTGCTATCCCAGAAGAGTTAATTGAATCAGAGCTATTTGGCCACGAGCGCGGGGCTTTTACCGGTGCGCTCTCTGCCAAAAAGGGCAAGTTCGACCTGGCTAACGGCGGAACAATTTTCCTCGATGAAATTGGCGATATGAGTCTTTCAGCCCAGGCCAAGGTGCTACGTGTTCTTCAGGAGAAGTGTTTTGAAAGGGTAGGAGGCACCAGGACTATTAATGTTGACGTACGCGTGATTGCGGCCACCAACAAAGACCTTAAAAAAGAAATAGCAGCAGGCAAGTTCCGTGAAGACCTTTATTATCGCTTAAACGTAGTCCCCATTCACATTCCTCCTTTAAGGGAACGCCCAGAAGACATCCCTCTTTTAGTAGAGGAATTTTTAGAAGAATTCGCCAAACATTCAGGCCTTGGGCGCAAAAAAATATCCGAAGAAGCCTTGGCCGCTCTTAAGCAATACCATTGGCCTGGGAATATTCGCGAATTGCGCAATCTTATTGAGCGGCTGGTTATCATGAGCCGCGGCAACATCATCACCCTTGACGACCTTCCCCAGGAATTCCAAAGGCCAAGCCAAACCCCGCCTCCTGAAGAGCCCTGGTTTAAATGTGATGATTTCAAAACAGCGCGCCATCTTTTCGAGCGGGAATTCTTAAGGCGTAAACTTGCGGAATACAATGGCAATATTTCCCAAACAGCAGAAGCCATAGGGCTTGAAAGAAGCTATCTTCACCGTAAACTCAAGAGCTTAGGCCTTGCAGGAGAAAATTAATGGCGCGTTCTTTTCGAGAAAGTCTCAATGACAAAGAAACGTTTACTTTTACTTACGAACTGGTCCCCGGGAGAAGCACACGCCTAAGACAGTTCGAAAGGATTATTAACTTTGCCCGAGCTGCCGCCGAAGACGGCCGCCTGCATGGCCTAACCATTACGGAAAATGCCGGCGGCCACCCGGCCCTTTCTCCGGCGGTGTTAGGAAGAGAAATCCTTGAAATCGGCCTTGAGCCCATTTTGCACTTCACCTGTAAAGACAAAAATCGCAACCAGATAGAAAGCTCTCTTTTTGCCCGAGACCGAGAAAGCCTGCACAACCTCCTGGTTATGACAGGAGACTTTCCCCGTTACGGCTTTATGGGAAAGGCCAAGCCAGTCTTTGACCTTGACGTAGTCCATCTTTTAAAGCTCATTACTGAAATGGAAAAAGGCATTGAGCTTCCCCCTGAAGCACCAGGGGGAGGTGTGAAGCTCCCTCCCATGCCCTTTTTCAAGGGATGCGTGGTGACCCCTTTTAAACGCTTTGAAGCAGAGCTTATGCCCCAGTACTACAAGCTTCACAAGAAAATCCGGGCAGGGGCACAATATGTTATCACCCAGGTTGGCTTTGACGCCCGTAAATTCCACGAACTCTTGCTTTACATGAAAGACGAAGGATTGAACGTACCGTTGATCGGGGGCGTGTTTGTGATGGATGTGCGCATGGCACGCCTCTTTAACAAAGGGATTATTCCCGGGATATACGTTACGAATGACTATCTGGCCCACATCGAAATAGAAAGCAAAAAAATAGGCGACCATTACAAGGCTGCCCTGCTTAGGGCCGCTAAACTTATCGCCATTTTGCGAGGGATAGGATACGACGGAGTCCATATTTGTGGTGCCAAAGTAAACTACGACGACATAGCCTTTTTATTAGACAAGGCTGAAGAGTTTTACCCTAGGTGGCAAGAATTTTTACCCGAATTTCATAATGCCCATCCTGATACCTTTTATCTTTATCGCAAAGACCCAACTACCGGCCTTAACACCAACGAACGGATTGAGACTGCTGAGTCAGCAAGGGCTCCTCTCATGTTTCATATTAATCTTAAAGTGCATGATCTTTTCTTCGAACCTGGCAAAGGGTTTTATAATCAGGCGGTTAAGTTTGCCCGAAAAATCTCAGGCACCCGTTATGAAAAATGGTTTACCAAGTTCGAGTACACGGCCAAAGAGTTGCTTTTTGATTGTCAGCGTTGTGGGGACTGCTTTTTAGGAGAAATGGCCTATCTTTGTCCTCAAAGAGGTTGCGCTAAAAACATCCTAAATGGCCCCTGTGGTGGTAGCCAAAACGGCTACTGTGAAGTATATCCCGACAAAATATGCCACTACGTAAAGGTTTATGAACGGCTAAAAGCTGTTGGCAAGCGACATCTATTGCGTGAAGAATTTGTCCCCCCCAGGGACTGGAGCCTTACCGGGACTTCTTCCTGGCTCAATTTCTGGCTTGGAAAAGACCATCACCGCCACAATAAGGCGGGAAAAAATCAAGAAAAAGACTCTCCTAAGTAGGCTTCGATAACGCGAGGATTTTGGCGCACGTGCGCAGGGGGGCCTTCGGCGATAATTTCGCCAAAAGCAAGGACGATCACCCGGTCACAAAGTTCCCAGATAAGCTCTACGTCATGGTCAACTATGAGAAGGCTCTGCCCCTTTGCTTTTAGTTTTTTCAAAAGGGAAACCAGTTCTTTGTTTTCCGTAGCAGAAAGCCCTGCTGCTGGCTCATCAAGAAGGAGTAGTTCGGGTTTAGCGGCAAGCGCCCGCGCAAGCACCACCCGACGCTGTTCCCCATAGGGCAACGTGTGGGAAGGGAATCCACTTTTATCCTTTAATCCGCAAAGCTCTAGGATATTAAACGCTTCTTCATGAAAGGCCGCTTCTTCTTTCCTGGCTAAAGACAGGGAAAATAAATCGTGCCAGAGACGGCGCTTAAGATGTCTGCTAAAACCAAGCAAGACGTTTTCCAAAACAGTAAGGTCTTTAAAGATTTGCACGTGCTGAAAAGTGCGTAAAACACCGAGACGAGCGACTTTTTCAGGCGAAAAACCGGTTATATCTTCGCCATTAAAGAGGATCTTCCCTGTATCAGGCCTAATAAACCCGGAGATTATGTTGATAATAGTAGTTTTCCCAGCACCGTTTGGCCCGATTAGCCCGAGGAATTCTCCTTTGGCCAGAGAAAAAGAAACGTCTTTTAGGGCCAAAACCCCGCGAAATTTTTTACTTAAGTTCTCTACTTTAAGAAGGGCTTTTTGCACTGCTTACTAACTAATTTTCCACAAATTCGTTAAAATCTGCAGTAAGAGACTTCATAGTGTTTAGTTTAGTTCTTGCCACAGACGGCGTAAAGTTTCAGTTTGTCTTTATGCCTAAAAACCCCGGATTAGTATGCCAAAAAAACTAAGTAGGAAAAATATCTCCTGCCTAAACACAGACTGATAGACTTATCTTGCCAGGCCCTATTCTATCTGAAACACAAAATACTAGAACAAGGCCGAAAAAACGGGCGGATCAGAAGAATAAAAGGCAACGGTACTTATGGATTAAAGCTAATAAATTGTGTTAAAGTAGAATTATCTTCTTTGGCAGGAGTTTTTATGCAGCCTGAAAAGCTTGAAAAGGACTATCGAGAATTTAAAACCCGGGTTTTGAGCGAACACGACCGCATAAAAATGGAACTCAGGTTTTTACGTGATGTTTCCTGGAATCTCGTCAAAGCAGTAGATGAAATGCGCGAAGAATTCCGGGCTGAGATGAAAGAAATGCGCGACGAGTTCCATGCTGAAATGAAAGAAATGCGTGACGAATTCCAGGCTGAGATGCGGGACATGCGTGATGAATTCCAGACTGAGATGAAAGAAATGCGCGAAGAATTCCGGGCTGAGATGAAAGAGATGCGCGAAGAATTCCAGACTGAGATGAAAGAAATGCGCGAAGAATTCCGGGCTGAGATGAAAGAGATGCGCGAAGAATTCCGGGCTGAGATGAAAGAAATGCGCGAAGAATTCCAGACTGAATTGAAAGAGATGCGTGATGAATTTCAAACTGAGATGAAAAAAATGCGCCAAAAATGGGGTGAGATTGCAGAGCGAATGGGCACCCTTGCAGAAGATATTTTTGCTCCTGGAGTT
>NZ_ATXH01000018.1 GCF_000421585.1 Thermodesulfatator atlanticus DSM 21156 | reverse complement strand
CACCACGGTTTTGGTGCCGTATTTTTGTGCAGCCTTTTTGATGAGCTCATAAAAACAGGCCCGGTAATCTTCGGCGTGTTTACAGGTAATTTCTAAGGTTTCCTGGTTTTCTTCAAGAATCAAAAGAATCTGTCTTACCAGGTCATTTTCGTCTTCGATAACTCCCGCACCAAAAGAAACATAGATTACGGGATAGTTTTTAGACCAATCCCAATTGTTTTCGAGGAAAAGCCCCTTAAAGAGCTCGCGTTTGCCCAGAAAGGCCTGACGCAAGGTATCGAGAAAGAGGCTTTTACCAAAACGCCTTGGGCGGGAAAGAAAAAAATACTTTCCTTCGTCAACCAGTTTTTTTACAAAGAAAGTTTTATCTACGTAGTAATAGCCCTCAGTGCGGATTTCCACAAAACTCTGGATGCCTACAGGGAGCTTTTTCGTGCTCATAGAGGCATTATAACAGAAATGAAATTATTGGTTGAATCTTAAAATTGAGACCTTTGCACAATCCTTGAGATCGGTTCCTATTTTTCAGAGCTAAAATGGGATCTCGGAGGAGAAAGTCGACAAAAAAAGCTCCCTGTAATAGCATAATTTTATGCCAATTTTTAAGCGACCACATTTTAAAAAACTTTTAGAGCTTGCGGAAAAAGACCGCATTGCCCCACTTTATTTGTTTTTAGGCGACCTAGAACTAGGGGCTGCTCTTTCTGCACGTCTATTTAAGCATTTAAAAGCTCTTGGCCATTTGGGTGAGGAGTTTTCTAGCAAAGAAATCAAAAATCAATTCCAGGAAAAAATACTCGGGAGCCCTGCCCTTTTTGGAAGAAAAGTTATTTACCTGAAAGATGCCTCAGAGATAATAAACGCCTGTGACAAGTCTTTTTTAGCAAGGCTTGAAAAGAACAAGCAAAGGCTAACCCTGATCCTTGTACTGGAAAGTTTAAAAGAAAGCCATCCCCTTTACGAATATGCGGAAAAACTTGCTGTGTTAATGCCCCTTCCCAAAACACGTGAGCGCGATCTTTTGCATTATGAAATCCCAGAGATCCTGGCTTCCTTCGGCAAAAAAATGGACCGCCAGGCAGCAGAACTCTTGCTAACTCTGGTGGGAGAAGATCTTAATTTTATCACTCTCGAGCTTGAAAAGCTTTCTCTTTATGTTGGAAAGAGACCTGTGATCACCGTTGAAGATGTAAGGGAAGTGGTTACGCCACGGCCTGAAGAAGCCCCCTATCTTCTTATGGAAATTCTTTTTCGCGAAGGCCCAGAAGCAGGGCTTAAGGTTTTGAAGGATCTTCTTTCTCAAAATATCCATCCCTTGGTGGTGCTTGCCACTATTCTTACCTTCCTCAAAAGAATCTACTTGCTAAAGGAAGTTTTTCCTGAAGCCCAAAAAATTCCGCGTGATTATCGTTCGTTTCAAGAACATTATCGCCAAGCCATTAAAAGAACATTTGCGGATAACCCGCCTAAACCTCTGGCAAAGCTTCATCCATACGCCGCCTTTAAAATGCTCCCTATCCTGAAAAAGTTTGATGCCGGAGACTTCCCCCTTATTTTTAAGGCCCTTTCTCAGGTTGATCGCGCCCTTAAAACAGGCTCCCCTCCTGAAGAAGTTTTTTATAAATTTTTTTGTGAATTATCACCTGTTGCCTATTAAGGGGGATCCGTTCCCATTTTTCGGAACGAAAAAAATGGGAACGGATCCCAGGTGTTTTGCAAAATCTTTAAACAATATTTTTCCACAACTCGCTGCAGTCTTCTTAAAACTTGCCAAAGATTTTATTCCCGGATAAAACCCTGCAAAAAACGGAGGAAAATGTGGAACGGATTCTTGAGCCTGAGCTTATGCTTGATGAAGAACAAGCCAAGGCCTATGCCCTGGCTGATTTTTCCGCACCGCACCAGATGTTTGTGGATCTTTTCAGGAAAAAGTTTGGCCCCGAGTTTGCCGGTACTGTCTTAGACCTTGGTTGCGGCCCAGCAGATATAAGTGTGCGCTTTGCTAAAGCCTATCCAGAATGCACCATCATTGGTCTTGATGGCTCCCCTGCCATGCTCAAATATGGCCAAATGCGCCTTGAAAAAGAAGGCCTTACTAAGCGCATCAAACTAATCCTTGGAAAAATCCCAGAGGCTGATTTACCTGAAAAATCATTTGACGCCGTTATCGTAAATTCTCTTTTACACCACTTGCCAGAGCCCCTGGTAATGTGGGAAACCATCAAAAAAGTAGCTAAACCCAAAGCTTACGTGTTTGTGATGGATCTTTTGCGCCCCGAGAGCCAGGAAGCTGCTAAGGAAATAGTCGAAAAATATGCCGCAGACGAACCTGAAGTACTTAAAAGAGATTTTTACCACTCTCTTTTAGCAGGGTTTCGCCCTGAAGAAATAAAAATTCAACTTGAACAAGCCGGCCTTGCGCATTTTGCAATAGAAATCGTCACAGACCGGCATTTTATCGTTTATGGCCGCCTTTAAGCGAAATATTCCACAATAGCCTTAACCAGCCCGGGAATAGTGTATTCTTTTGCTTCTATCTGGGGAGGGAAACCCGCTTTCTTTAAGGTCTCACTGGTAATTGGCCCAATTGAGGCCAAAACCACGCCTTTAAGAAGCGCGGACGCATCATCCCCCAGCATTTTTAGGAGATTTTTCGCGGTAGATGAACTGGTAAAGGTGATGAGGTGAACGCCCTTTTTGAGTTCTTCTTTTAAGCGTTTTGCCTCTTCTTCGGGAAGAACAGTTTGATAAGCCGGCACAACAGAAACATGCGCCCCGGCTTCTTTTAATTTTTGAGGAAGAATCTCTCGCGCCTCAAGGGCCCTTGGAATTAAAATCTTTTTCCCAGCAAGATCTTCCTCAAGAAGGGCTTCCAAAAGGCCCTCTGCCCTAAACTCTTTGGGGAGCAAATCAACCAAAACACCGTAGGTTTTAATTAATTCCGCGGTGGCCACTCCGATGGCAGCAACTTTTAAATTGGCAAGGGTCCTGGCGTCTTTCCCAGCACTAAAAAGCCTTTCAAAAAATATCTTTACTCCGTTTACCGAGGTAAAAATAAGCCAATCATAGCTATCTATGTCTGCAATAGCCTCTTCAAGGGGCCCAAAACTTGGAGGCGGGACAATTTTGATTGTGGGAATTTCCAAACATTCAGCCCCAAGTTCTTCCAACATCTCAAGGAGCTGGCTTGCCTGCTCGCGGGTTCTGGTAACGACGATCCTTTTGGCAAAAAGGGGTTTGGTCTCAAACCAGTTCAGTTTTTCGCGAAGCTTGACCACTTCACCAACCAGGATAATCGAAGGTGGGCCAAGCTTTGCTTCTTCCACCTTGCGCACGATATCAGCCAAAGTCCCCACTACTACCTGCTGTTTAGGAGTAGTCCCCCATCTAACTACTGCTACAGGGGTGGTTTCCGATTTTCCATAGCGGAGAAGGTTCTCGCATATTTTGGGAAGATTTTTCATTCCCATTAAAAACGCAATGGTACCAATGCGGGCAAGTGCTTCCCAATCAATCGCTGAGCCCTCTTTGGTGGGATCTTCATGCCCGGTAACCATGGTAAAAGTGGAGGTGTGCTCCCGGTGGGTAACGGGAATTCCGGCATAGGCAGGTGCGGCAATAGCTGAAGTGACTCCAGGAACTACCTCAAAAGGTATGCCTTCTTCCACCAGGACTTCTGCTTCTTCACCACCACGACCAAATAAAAAGGGATCTCCACCCTTAAGCCTGGCAACTACCTTGCCCTGCTTGGCTTTTTCAACTAAAAGGCGGTTAATCCCCTCTTGAGAAAGGGTGTGATCCCCACCTTTTTTGCCAACGTAGATTTTTTCGGCATCATTGCGCGCCAGAGCCAAAAAACGTGGGTTAGCCAAGTAGTCATAGACGATGACATCTGCTCTTGCTATCAAACGCCTGGCCTTTTCAGTGATAAGCCCAGGATCTCCAGGGCCTGCTCCAATGAGATAAACCTTACCTGCCATTTTGTGCACTCCCGTAAACTTCGTCCAAGATCTCGCGGCCTCCGCGGCCAAGGAGCTCTAAAGCCATTTCTTTGCCAATTTCAGGGGCCTGGCTCAAAGGGCCTTTGGTCTTTTCTTTAAGAATTCTTTCCCCCAAGGGATCAGCAATCAGCGCCTCAAATGAAAGCTCGGCATTTTCAATGCGGGCAAAAGCTGCTAGCGGCACCTGACAGCCTCCTTCCAAGGTAGCAAGAAAGGCACGCTCAGCCGCAACACACACAGCAGTTTCTTCGTCATGTAAAAAAGATAGGCCTTCTTTTAATTCGTCGTCAGCAGCCCTTACTTCAATAGCCAGTGCCCCCTGGCCAATGGCTGGAAGCATTATTTCAGGAGAAATACGTCTTACGCGCGGTTCGTTTATGCCTAAACGAATGAGCCCTGCCTCTGCTACGATAATGGCATCATAAAGCCCTTCGTTTAATTTACGAAGCCGGGTATCCAAATTACCTCTTAAGTTTTCTATCTTAAGATCTGGGCGATAGGCCCTCAGTTGAGCCCCTCGGCGAAGACTGCTTGTGCCAACACAAGCGCCCTTAGGCAAAGAAGAAAGATCATCGCCATTTTGCGCAATCAAAACATCAAAGGGACTTTCCCTTTTGGGGATGATAGCAATCTCTAAGCCCTGAGGAAGCTCTGTGGGCACGTCTTTCATGCTATGCACGGCCAGGTCAATTTCTTCGCGCAAAAGGGCCTCTTCAATTTCTTTTACAAAAAGCCCCTTGCCCCCTACCTTGGCCAAGGGGACGTCTAGGATCTTGTCCCCCTTGGTCTTAATGATCTGGGTCTCAATGGTTATTTCTGGATACTTTTCTTTTATTTTGGCGATAACCCAATTGGTCTGGGCAAGTGCTAACTTAGAACCCCTTGTGCCTACTCGGATTATTTTACGCAAAGAAACCTCCTATTTCCCACAACTGCTGCAACTTGTGGCGGTGCAGCCAGAACAAGCACTACTACCAGAAGCACTTACAAACTTGGCACCACTTTTAAAAGCACAGGCAGACATGATTTTTTCAACCCTTTCGCTGCCACATTTCGGGCACTTAAGGCCTTCTATCTTTCCGCCTAAAACAAGCTCTTCAAAGGTTTCGCCACAATCAGCACAGGTGAACTCATAAATAGGCATAGCTCTCACCTCCTAAGCTTTTTCAACAGTTACCTCGGCACCCTCAGGCACGTGATATAAGTCTTCAAGGGAAGTAATTACCCTTCCGACAATGTTTACCGCACTTGCAGGCCTTATCTCCCCGGGACTGCTAATAGGGGTAGGCCCAAAGAAAAGACAAAGGGCCTTTCCATCAGGCCAGTAGCCAACATCTCCCTTTTCTACCAAATCTTTCGCAGTTTCGTCTAAGGAATGCGTCACAGGTGTTTCAAAGTAAATCTCTTCGCCCCAGAGATGAACAAGGGAAGAAAAAGGCGCAGCCTCCCAGATAGCCCTGGCACAGGCCGTGCCGTTTAATTCAATCTCTGCAACTATGTTTCCAAAATCAAGTTTGAGTTTCATGGGCCAACTCCTCAAGTAACGCCCCTGCAAGCAAGGGAATAAGTATCTCGTGATGCCCGGTAATATGATAACCTTTTCCGCCCGTCATGGTAGGACGGTTGACTACATTAGTCAACGGGCGATATTGCCTAATAAAATCAAAATTAACCGTCACGAATTTTTCTACTTGGTAGCCAAGATTGCGAACCACGGTAAGGGCCTTAAGGAAGACCTCAGGCAAAAGCACTGCCGAACCAGCAAGGAAAAAGACCCCACCTTCAAGCTCGCTTACCAAACGACAAAACAGCCTGAAATCATAAAACGACGCCTCACCAATAGCAGCCCCATTTGCCGTTGGATGTATGTGAACAATGTCCGTGCCAATGGCCACGTGCACTGTTACCGGCACCCCTAGTTCATAGGCCCTGGCAAAAATGCTGTATTCTTTATAAGGGTAGTTTCCTTCGTGAATAAGGCGCCCTAGAGCATACCCGAGGCCTGATTTTTGCCCAAGTTCTGCGGCGCGGTTTAACAACTCCCCTGTTTCTCGCGCCGCACCAAAGCTTCCATCGCGAAGGGCCACAGCAACATCTTCTGAAGTGGTACCTGCCATCGCAAGCTCGGCATCATGCACCATACAGGCCCCGTTAACCATAAGCGCAGAAATGGCCCCGCGCTTCATAAGCTCAATGATAATTGGAGAAAGCCCAACTTTAATGACATGCGCCCCAAAACCCCAGATAACCGGCCTTTTATTGCGAAGGGCTCGCGCCATGTGGCTGGCTATTTCCAGTAAGTCTTTGGCGGCAAGCTCTTTTGGAAGACAGTCAAGAAAATCTCTGAAACTCAGGCCTTCTTTTAGGGGTTTGGCAAGGGCCTCGATGGACACCTTGCTTGGCCGTTCGAAAAGGCTGTAGGTTTTGAGCTTATCAAAGCTAAGAGGTTTAAGCCCCAAAGGCCGCCTCCTCTACCAGTTCGCAAACAAGATGAATAAAAAAGATATGCGCCTCTTGAATCCTGGGAGTCTCACTTGAGGGAACAATTATCAACAGATCAGAAACCTCTCGCATTTTGCCCCCGGTGCCACCTGTGAGGCCAATGGTAAAGAGCCCCAATTTCCTGGCGGCCGCAAGCCCCTTTAACACGTTGGGAGAATTGCCACTGGTGCTAATACCAAGGGCAACGTCGTTGGAGTGTGCCAGGGCCTTTATCTGTTTGGCAAAGACTTCAGAAAAATCATAATCATTGGCTATGGCTGTTAATATGGAAGTATCAGTGGTAAGCGCAATAGCAGGCAGGGGATTTCTTTCAAGGCGAAACCGATTCACAAACTCTGCCGCCATATGCTGGGCATCAGCCGCACTTCCACCATTGCCAAAAATAAGAAGTTTTCCGCGCGAGTTAAGTGACTGGTAAATCTTTGCCGCGGCTTCAAGGATTTTAGAGGATTCTTTTTGCCAGAAATTTCTTTTAACTGCTAAAGAGGCCTCAAGGATTTCATCACCACGACTTTTAAATTCTTTTAAGAAGTCTTTTTCCGCCATGGTCAAGCCCTAGAGCTATAAGTTAAGTGGTATATGATCACGAAGCCAATAAAAAGCAAGACCTAAATACTCATGAGCCGCAATATCGCTATAAAAAAGATTGATAGGCCTTGGCCAAAAATCAGAAAAAGACGGGAACCCAAAACCTTGAGACACCCGGTAGGCGGGATAAGGAATGGGAGTAAGCCCTTCTTTTTTGAAAAGATAAACTGAGCGCGGCATGTGATAAGCCGCTGTTACCAAAAGAAAGGGTTTGTCTTTTAAGCGGCCGCGCAAAATTTTGGCACTGGAAATGGTATCCCGCGCCTTATCAAAGGCTTCGACTTTTTCTACACCAAGTTCTTTAGCTAGAAGCAAAAGATAGCTTGCGCCTTCATGCCCTTTGGCCCCAGCGCCCACAATAATAAGGGGTTTTTCTGGAAATTCCTTGGCAAGACGTAAAGCTGAAAGAAATCTTTTGGCAGTTTCTCCGCCAAGGCGATCAACTAAACCCTGACCTGGTTTATCTGAAATATAGCACGGCAGAAGCACGATAGCTTTGGCCTTTACTAGCTCTTTGTGGGTTGGAATTTGATATTTGTTCTCCAAGGGATGCAAAAGAAGGCGGGGCAAAAAAGTAGCGCAAGAATAAAACGTAAGAAAAGCCAGGACCAAAAAGACTCTTACCTGACTTTTGCGGTAGCGGGAGAAATTAGCAATAAAGGCTAAAAAAAGAAAAATAAAAACCAAGCCCGAAGGCATAACAAGGGCCTGGATTATTTTTTTGAGGGTAAACAGTAGGTCCATAAGGAAAATAAGATGGCGGGGCTGACGGGACTTGAACCCGCGACCTCCGGCGTGACAGGCCGGCGTTCTAACCGTACTGAACTACAGCCCCGCACTCTCTGCTATGTCTGGTGGGCGGAACAGGATTTGAACCTGTGACCCCCGGCTTGTAAGGCCGATGCTCTCCCGCTGAGCTATCCGCCCAGACCGGGGTAAAAAGTAACAAGCCCACCTAGGAATGTCAAGATCAATGTGTGCGAATCTCGCTCCCTTCCTGGGTATCCCCAAAAAGCGCATACGGTGGCACATCGCGAAAGAGCTTATCAGGATCTTTCAGGTCAAGCGCAAGTTTAAGTACTTCGTCCATATGTTCCACCTGGACAATGTCAAGGTCCTTTATGACCTTCTGCGGTATCTCTTTGAGATCCTTTTCGTTTTCTTTGGGAATAATTACGGTTTCAATGTTTCCTCTGCGCGCAGCAAGGAGCTTTTCTTTAAGGCCACCGATAGGAAGCACTCTTCCGCGCAAAGTAATCTCTCCGGTCATGGCCACGGTTCTTTTTACGGGAATCTTAAGCAAAGCAGAAACAATGGCCGTGGCTATGGTTATCCCCGCACTTGGACCATCTTTGGGAATAGCCCCCTCAGGAACATGCACGTGGATGTCTATCCGCTGGTAAAAATCAGGAGGAAGTCCCAGCTGGTGCGCCCGGGAACGCACGTAACTCATGGCGGCCTGAACAGACTCCTGCATAACATCACCAAGCTTTCCGGTGATCAGCAATTTACCTTTACCAGGCATTATCACCGCTTCTATCTGAAGAAAAGCACCGCCTGTCTCTGTCCAGGCTAAACCAGTAGCCATACCCACTTCGTTTTTCTCTTCAGCCATGCCGTAGCGGTAGCGAGGAATCCCGAGATATTTGTGGACTTTGCTAACCAAAACTCTGGTGGGCTTAAAGGCTTTAGGATCTTTAGCCACTTCTTTGGCGATTTTACGGCAAATGGCTGCTATTTCACGCTCAAGGTTCCTTACGCCGGCTTCTTTGGTATAGCGTCTAATTATTTCTAAAATGGCTTTGTCTGAAAAAGAAACTAGCTCAGGAGAAAGACCATGGGCCTCAAGCTGGCGCGGGATGAGATAGCCTTTGGCTATTTCTAGCTTCTCTTCTTCGGTGTAGCCCGGAATTTCAATAATTTCCATACGGTCAAGCAAAGGTACTGGAATCGTATGCAAGGCATTGGCCGTGGTGATAAAAAGCACGTTTGACAAATCATAATCAACTTCAAGATAGTGGTCCTGAAAAGAAAAGTTCTGTTCTGGATCAAGGACTTCTAGCAGCGCTGCCGCAGGATCACCGCGAAAGTCTGTGCCTATTTTGTCTATCTCGTCAAGACAAAAAACCGGGTTAACGGTTCCTGCCTTGCGCATGCCTTGGATAATCTTTCCAGGAAGGGCACCGATATAAGTACGCCTATGGCCTCGGATCTCGGCCTCATCGCGCACACCACCAAGGGAGATACGCACAAAATTACGCCCCATGGCTCTGGCAACCGATTTCGCAAGTGAAGTCTTACCAACACCTGGAGGGCCGACAAGACAAAGGATGGGGCCTTTTATTTTTTTGACCAGCTTTTGCACGGCCAGGTGTTCCAGAATACGTTGCTTGGGTTTTTCAAGACCGTAATGGTCTGCGTCAAGGATTTTTTCAGCTTCGTCAATGTCGATTTTGTCCTTGGTGCGCTCATACCAGGGGATACTAATCAGCCAATCGATATAATTGCGCACCACTGTTGCCTCAGCTGACATGGGCGACATCATCTGGAGTTTTTTAAACTCCCGTCGCACCTTGGCGGCTACCTGTTTGGGCAAACGTTTGCGTTTGATACGTTTTTCAAGATCAGCAAGATCTCCGCGGCCATCCTCACGCTCTCCCATTTCTTTTTGGATAGCGCGCATCTGTTCGTTTAAATAGTAGTCTCGCTGGGTCTTTTCCATCTGCTTCTTGACCCGCTCTTTGATGCGCTGTTCAAGCTTGACGACTTCCATCTCTCCGCGGAGATAACCAAAGACCATCTCCAGGCGCTTGTTCACATTTACCATCTCAAGGAGCCGCTGCTTCTGGGAGAGCTTGAGGTTAAGTACCGCGGCAATGTGATCCGCAAGCCGAGACGGGTCTTTTAAGCTCAATATAGAAGTGACAACCTCTGGTGGAATCTTTTTGTTGATTTTGGTGTATTCTTCAAAAGCCTGATGGCAAAGACGCACTAAAGCTTCGATCTCAGGGCCTGCCTCAATGACTTCAGCCTTAGGCTCAACCTCCACCATGAAAAAGGGATGCCCTGGAAGAAACTTGGTTATCTTAGCCCTTTGTTTCCCTTCAATAAGGGCCTTAACCGTCCCATCAGGCAAACGCAAAATCTGAATAATGGTTCCAATGGTGCCCACCCGGTAGATGTCTTTTTCTTCGGGCTCATCAAGCTGGGCGTCTTTCTGGGCAGAAAGAAAGATTTCTTTAGTCCCGGCCATAGCATGTTCTATGGCCATGATGCTCTTTTCGCGCCCAATGAAAAGGGGCACCAAACGTCCTGGAAAAAGGACAATATCCCGCAAGGGAAGTAAAGGTAGTGTTAGTTGTTCTTTAATCTCTTTCGTATCCATAATCCCTCTTAGGCCTGCTGGGCCTGTGATTCATAAATTATTATTGGTTTTTCGCGTTTTAAGATGACCTCTTCGGTCACCACGACTTCTTTGACTCCCTCCATAGAGGGAAGCTCGTACATGATTTCAAACATGGCCTCTTCCATGATGGCTCTCAAACCACGAGCGCCACATTTGCGCCGTATAGCCTCACGCGCAATGGCGTGAAGGGCTCCATCAGTAAATCTAAGATTTACACCGTCCATTTCAAATAGTTTTTCATATTGTTTGACAAGGGCGTTTTTAGGCTCAGTGAGAATTCTTACCAGTTCTTTTTCAGTGAGTTCATCAAGGGTGGCCACGATAGGCACACGACCAACAAATTCTGGAATCATGCCAAATTTGATGAGATCTTCAGGTTCAACGTGTGCCAGAATTTCGCCAATGGACATGTCTTTGGCGCTTTTAATGTCAGCCCCAAATCCTATGGAGCGCTGGCCAAGGCGCTCTTTGATAATGCGGTCAAGCCCCACAAAGGCTCCACCACAGATGAAGAGAATATTGGTGGTATCAACCTTAATGAATTCCTGTTGTGGATGCTTGCGCCCTCCCTTGGGTGGCACGTTGGCAACTGTGCCTTCAAGGATTTTAAGAAGGGCCTGTTGCACTCCCTCTCCAGAGACATCTCTGGTAATAGAGGGGCTGTCGCTTTTTTTGGCAATTTTGTCTATTTCGTCGATATAGACGATGCCGCGCTGGGCAAGCTCAACGTCATAATCAGCCGCCTGCAAAAGATTGAGGATAATGTTTTCCACATCTTCGCCCACGTAGCCCGCTTCGGTAAGCGTGGTGGCATCAGCAATGGTAAAAGGCACGTTCAAAAACTTGGCAAGTGTCTGGGCAAGCAAGGTCTTGCCGGAACCAGTGGGACCGATCAACAAGATGTTGCTCTTCTGGAGCTCTACACCATCGAGGTTCACCTTGCTTTCAATACGTTTGTAGTGGTTGTGCACAGCCACTGAAAGAATCTTTTTGGCCTTTTCCTGGCCCACTACGTATTGGTCAAGGAAAGCCTTGATTTCTGAGGGCTTAGGGATTGCTTCCCTGGTTTTTTCACCCTCTTCGCGTTCATATTCCTCAGCGATGATGTCATTACAAAGCTCGATACATTCATCGCAAATATAAACCGCGGGGCCAGCAATTAACTTGCGTACTTCATGCTGGCTTTTCCCACAAAAAGAACAATGCAAATCTGAGCCTTTATTGTTCTTCCTAGGCATTATTCTGATCCTCCTTCTTTGAAGGGCGCTTTGTTAATATTTTATCAATAATTCCGTATTTTTGCGCCTCTTCGCTGGACATATAAAAATCGCGTTCCGTGTCTTTTTGGATTTGATCAATAGGCTGACCAGTATGCTTGGCAAGGATCTCATTAAGCATAGCCCTAAGGCGTAAAATCTCCCGGGCCTGGATATCAACATCGGTGGCCTGCCCCTGAAAACTACCAATAGGCTGGTGGAGCATGATACGTGAGTGCGGCAGGGCATATCTTTTGCCCTTGGCTCCGCCAGCTAAAAGCACCGCTGCCATACTAGCAGCCTGGCCAAGGCAAAGAGTACAGACATCAGGCTTAATGTATTGCATGGTATCGTAAATGGCTAAGCCAGCCGTCACAATGCCCCCAGGAGAGTTGATGTAAAGGGTGATGTCACGATCAGGGTCGTCAGCCTCAAGGAAGAGAAGCTGAGCAATGACCAGATTAGCCAGGTGATCATCTATAGGGGCTCCGATAAAAACGATGCGTTCCTTTAAGAGCCTTGAGTAAATATCATAAGCGCGTTCCCCACGCGAAGTCTGTTCAATAACTATTGGCACATACATAAACTAACCCTCGCTTTCTTTTTCTTGAGCTTGAGATTCACCCTCAGAAGCACTCTCACTTTGGACTTCATCCTGTTTTTGAATCTCTTTAATTTTAGCCTGAGATACTAGGAATTGCAAAGTCTTGTCTGCTATGATGCGCGGCACCATAGAAGTGGCAAGGATTGCACGTGCTTCATCAAGGCTTGCCTTGGTGGCTTGCGCAAGCATCTGGGCTTTTTCTTCAAGTTCTTCTCCACTAACGTTTATATTTTCAAGCTCGGCAATCTTTTCAAGGATAAGGTCTTCCCTGGCCTGCTGTTCAGCAAGAGGGCGCAGTTTTTCTTTAAGTTTAGGTACAGAAATGCCTGCTGATTCAAAAGTATGGCCTTTTTCTTCAAGGTTTTGCTGCATCTGCTCAATTAAACGGGCCAATTTGTATTCTACGTAACGCTCAGGCACTTCAAACTGGATCTTTTCCCTAAGCTTTGCAAGCACCTGCTCTTTCAAAAACTCTTCGGCTTTTTTCTCTTTTTCTTCTTTTAAGCGGTTTTTAATGCGTTCACGCAGCTGCTCTACGGATTCAAAACCAAGGTTCATCTTCTTTATAAACTCATCGTCAAGAGGCTTAATATCCCTTACATAAACTTCGCGAATAAAAACTTCGTAGTGAACAGTTTGCCCGGCAAGCTGGGCATTTAAAGCATCTTCAGGGTAAGTGACGTCGACTTCTATTTTGTCCCCTGCCTTTTTGCCAATAAGTTCTTTTTCAATGGTTTCGTTAAATTCTCCCGTTCCAACATCTACATAAAGGGCCTCGGCCTCATGCCCTGGCACAGGCTCTCCGTTTATATAGGCTTTGAAAGAGAGGATAGCGATATCATTTTCCCTGATTTCATGATCTTTCTCTGCAGGTTTAAGGTCTGCAAAAGTCATCTGGATGGCACGCAGGTGGTTTTCAAGCTCTTCTTCGGTAACTTCTGTAGGCAAAGCTTCTATCTCAAGCCCTTTGTAATCCTCAGGCTTAATTTCAATTTCAGGCCTTATGTCAATCACAGCGGTATAGGAAAAACCTTCCTTTTCCTGAAGTTGGTCGTGAGATTCGATAAGAGGCCTTACAATAGGAACAAGCTTAGATTCTTCAATAGCCTTGGGTAGGGTTTCCTGAATAAGATTTTCGATAACTCGTTCTTCAATATGTTCCCTGAATAAACGCTTTACTACTGCTTTGGGAACCTTCCCCTTGCGAAAACCCTTTACGGATACCTCTTTGCTTAGCTTTTGACAGGCCTTGTCGATCTCCCTGGCAACGACTTCTGGTGGCAACTCTACTTTAAGTTTCTTCTGCACTGAGGTGATGTCTTCCACGTTTACCTTCATACAAATCTCCCTGTGTCAATATTTTTTCAGAAAAAATTCTCTTTAAAGCTACAAAGTTTTGCTAAAGGCGGCAAGTCAAAGAAAACTTTAAAAGTCCATAATATCTTCGTCACTGTCTTCTCCAATACAAGAAGAAGAGTTATTTACCTTGTGGCTCAACCACAACTCTCTTTCCTTAATCAGTTGATAAACCAGCACCAAAGCGGCCCCTGCAAAGGCCCCTGCAAGCCCTGCCATGAACCAGAACTTGCGCTTACTGCCCCTGACATCGTAACCACAATAGGGACAAAAAAATGCTCCCTCTGGGATATTGCCGTTGCAAGCTGGACAGTTCATGAATTTCTCCTTTAACAATTAAAATCAGCCAAGATTTTCTCTTCTTCCTTCCAGGCCTCTAAGTCTTTCAAGGCTCTCTCTGCCATAAGTCGGTATCTTTCCTTTTTGGGCATTTTTTTACGCGCTCTTGCAGGCATCTCAAGAGGTGGGAAAAGTCCCCAGTTGATATTCATAGGCTGGAAGTGTTTGGGTGAAGCTTCGGTTATATAGTGAATTAAAGCCCCGTGGGCGGTGGTGCGCGGGGGAACAACTCTTTTGGCTTCTCTGAACAAGCGAGAAGCGTTAAGCCCTGCCAAAAGGCCCATGGACGTTGATTCCACATAACCTTCCACGCCGCTTATTTGCCCTGCAAGAAAAATGCGCGGTTCTTTTTTGAGTTGCAAGGTCTTTGTTAAGACCCTGGGGGCACAGACGAAACTGTTGCGGTGCACCGAGCCAAAACGGGCAAACTCAGCCTGCTCAAGCCCTGGAATCATACGGAAAACACGCTCCTGCTCTTTGTATTTAAGCTTGGTCTGAAACCCCACTAGGTTATAAAGGGTACCTTCTTTGTTTTCAGGCCGAAGCTGCACCACGGCGTAGGGCTCTTTGCCGGTACGTGGGTCTTTTAATCCCACTGGTTTCATAGGGCCAAAACGAAGGGTCTCCCGCCCCCGCTCAGCCATTACTTCTATGGGCAAACATCCTTCGAAGTATTTTGGTTTTTCAAAGTCGTGAAAAGGAACTTTTTCAGCAGTAAGAAGTGCGTCAATAAAACGTTCGTATTCTTCTTTAGTCATCGGGCAATTGATATACGCCCCTTCTTCGTCAGAATAGCGATCTGCCCGAAAGACCTTGTCCCAATTGATAGAATCAGCATAAACAATAGGGGCAATGGCATCGTAAAAATGAAAAAAGTCCTCACCTGTATAGCGCTTTAAGTCCTCTGCCAGGGCCTCTGAAGTAAGAGGACCTGTGGCAATGATAACGATCCCCTCTTCCGGAATAGCTGTTATTTCTTGATTGATAACTTCAATTAAGGGATGGGTGGTAATTTTTTCAGTAACGTATGCGGCAAAAAGCTCTCTATCAACGGCAAGGGCCTTGCCTGCAGGGACTTCACTCACAAGGGCCGCAGCCATGATCAGTGAACGAAGCCTTCTTAGTTCTTCCTTAAGGAGCCCCACCGCGCTCGTAAGGTCTTTGGAGCGCAAAGAGTTTGAACAGACAAGTTCTGCAAGTTTCCCTGTTTTGTGGGCAGGGGTGAGTTTCTTTGGCCGCATTTCAAAAAGGCGCACCGGCACCCCGCGGCACGCCAAATGCCACGAGGCTTCAGAGCCTGCCAAACCACCGCCGATTACCGTAACGTGTTCTTTTCTCATGCCGCAAGCTCGGTGGCTAATTGGCCACAGGCTGCCGAGATGTCTCTGCCCTTGCTTTTGCGGATCGTGGCCACATAGCCATACTCTAACAGGATTTCCTGAAAACGCAGGATGGTCTTCTCCTCAGAAGAACGAAAAGGAAGCAGAGGATGCTCGTTAAAGGGAATCAAATTTATTTTGGCAGGAACTTTGCGCAAAAGCCTGGCAAGCTTTTGGGCATGTTCTGGAGAATCATTTATTCCACGGAGCATCAGGTATTCAAAGGTTATGCGCCAGCCCCTTGGCAAAGGATACTTGTGACAAGCATCCATCAGAGCGTTTAAAGGATAACGCCTATTTATCGGCATAAGCTTGGTGCGTGTTTCATCATCTGGGGCGTGAAGAGATATGGCAAGCTTGACCTTAATATCGCGCCCAAGCCGTTCTATCTGGGGGACAAGGCCCACGGTTGAAACAGTGACCCTTCTTCGCGAAAAATTAAGCCCCCTTTCATCAAACAGGATTTTTAAAGCACAAAGGACATTTTCATAATTGGCAAGAGGCTCCCCCATGCCCATGAAAACAATATTGCGCAAAGGTTTTTCAGCAAGGAGATCTTTCCTGATCAGAACTTCTTTTGCTCTAATTACCTGGGCAATTATCTCATGAGGCTTAAGATTACGCTTAAACCCCATCTTGGCCGTAAGGCAAAAGGCGCACCCCATAGCGCAGCCCACCTGAGAAGAAACACAAAGGGTGAAGTGGTCCTCCTCGGGGATAACTACACACTCGATAAGGTTTTCGTCTTCCAAACGCAAGGCCAGCTTGCGCGTACCGTCAGCAGACACCTGCTCTTCTTCAAGTACAGGCAAAAAAATAGAAAATTCTTGGGCAAGGTCCTCGCGCAAACTTTTGGGCAAGTCAGTCATCTGGGAAAAAGATTCCACAAAAGGACTTGCCAGCCATTTAAAAACTTGTCGTCCCCGATAGGCTGGAAGCCCCCTTTCAGAAAAGAGGGCTTCCAGTTCTTCGCAAGTAAAATCCCTAAGATTTTTTGAGTTCTTCAAGAAGCTTTTTAGCCTCCTCTTTCTCTGGAAAGTTGAGAGGAGATTTTACTATCTTTTCGAGTTCTTCGATAGCCTTGGCCTTTTTGCCAGCGGCAAGATAAGCCTTGGCTAAGTGCAAGCGCGTGGGGACAAAATCGGGATTTTTCTGAAGCACGTCGTTAAAAATTGAAATTGCCAAATCATAAGAGCCCTTTTTGTAAAGCACCCAACCAAAGGTATCAAGTATAAAGGGGTTTTCTGGGGCCTTTTCCCGGGCCTTCTGGGCAAAAATAAAGGCTTCGTCAGTGTCGCCTTTTTCTGCAAGCATCCAGGCAAGGTTATTAAGGGCGGGGTAAAAATCAGGATTTATCGCGATAATCTCACGATAGACCTTTTCAGCTTCGTCTTTTTTGCCAAGTCTTTCAAGAATAGCAGCCTTGGTCATCAAAAGGGCCAGGTTTTGAGGCTGTTTTTTAAGTGCTTTTTCGCACTCAGCAAGGGCGTTTTCAAGTTTTCCTTCTTTTCCGTATATCGCAATAAGCAGGGTGTAGGCTGGGAGAAACTTATCGTTTTCTTGAAGGGCAAGCTTTAGGTTCTTCTCTGCGGCAGCTATATCTTTTTTAGCGAGATAGACCTGGGCCTTAAGGTAATAAAGCGGAGCCCTGTTTTTGAAATAAGGAAACTGTTTGTCAATAAGTGCAAGGGCCTTATCAGGTTCTTTTTTCGCAAGATGGTATTTCACCAGACGCGTAAGGGCAAGAAGGTGATTAGGCGCAAGCTCAAGGGTCTTTTGATACTCTGCAAGGGCTTCTTTTAGTTTTTTCTGGGCGTGAAGGCAGGTTGCGTAGGAAAAGTGCACCGTAGGATTATTGGGGAAAAGCTCTACCAGACGTTTATAGATCTTTTCTGCTTCGGTGAATTTCTTCTCAGCCATATAAGAAAGGCCCATAATTAGCCCTGCTTCGAGATTTTTCGGGGCAATTTTAAGAACGGTTATAGCCTCTTGCCTTGCCTTTTCAGGTTCTCCCTGGGCTAAGAGCAGACGGGCATAAATCAGCCGCGTCTTTACGGCTAAAGGATTAAGCTCTAAGGCCTTCTCAAGGGCAGTGCGTGCCTCCTCGCCCTTGCCCTGCATAAGCTTGATAACACCAATGTAGTGATAGGCCTCTGCAAGGCGAGGTCTGCTTTTAAGGGCGATTTGGAAATCATCTAGAGCCTCAGCCAAAAGACCTTTGGCAAAGCGAATTTTCCCCCTTACCAAATGGGCGATAGGATGGTTGGGATCCTTGGCAAGGATTTCATCAACCAAAGACTTAGCTTTATCAAACTCCCTTTTGTTTACTAAAAGATAAGCAAGAGAGGCCGTTAAATCTAACGAATTAGGCCATTTTTTAAGGCTTTCCTCGGCAAGTTTAAGGGCCTCATCAGCCCGCCCAGTCTGGCGGTAAACATCAATGAGGGCTAGTTTTCCCCGTACATCATCGGGATGATTCTGGTTCCAGGAAACCAAAAAGTCTTCCGCTTCTTTGACCTTACCCTGGGCAAGATAGAGAGCAACAAGCTCGCGGACAAAACGAAACTGTTTGGGAAACTTCGCGGCAGCCTCTTTTAAAAGGGCTTCTGCTTCGTTAGTTTTCCCGGCCCGGAGATAATGTTGCAACAAAAGCTCGTAAAGAAAAATGTTCTCAGGGGCTTTGGCCAGGGCCTGTTTGAGCTTTTGTTCGGCTTTGTCAAGTTCCCCACGCTCGCGATAAACTGCTGAAAGGATGACAAGGGCTTCTATATTATCGGGGTCTTTGGTAAGGACTTTATCAGCAAGCTTTTCCGCTTCGCCAAACTTTTTTTGCCGCAGGCGAATAGTAGCAAGCGTGGTAAGGGCTTTTTCGTTTTCAGGTTCTTTTTTTAGTACGTATTGAACGTGATCTTCTGCTTCGTCTAATTTTCCTGCCGCAATAAGCAAGGAAGCAAGCTTTAACCGGGCGTCGATATTTTCAGGGTCAACATCTACCGCTTTCCGATATTGAGAAAGGGCCCGTCTGAAATCTCCCACTTTCATGTAAATCTCAGCTAGTTCATAATGAGCACGCGGATTTTTGGGATCAAGCTGGATAACATTTTGAAACTCAATGGCAGCCTCACGGAGTTTGCCTTCCTTAGCAAGCGCGGTTCCCTTTTGTAGGTGTTTTGAGACTTTTTCTTCCGGTGAACTACACCCCAAAAAAGTAAGAACCAACAAAAAGACGACCAGATAACGCCACTTACCCATAAGCTTCTCCTTTTAGAGGAATTGCTTCTTGAGAACTTTGCAAAAGTCTCTTCTTTTATAACCAATTTATCGCAGAAAACCAAGGAAGATTAAATGGGGGGGGAGCCCCCGTACGGGGGCTTTAAAGCTCAAGGGGTTTTACCAGCTTTATGACAGGTAGTTTTTTAAGTTTTTGTAACAAGTCTTCAGGAACCGGCTGGTCAATGCTAAGCAAGATTATGTTTACTTTTTGTTCAGGTTCTTGGCCCACGTGCATCCTGGAAATATTCACCCCGTGTTCGCCAATGGTAATGCCAATCTGGCCAATTACCCCGGGCCGGTCTTCGTTCATAAGGTAAAGCATGTGCCCTTGAGGCACCGCATCAAGGCGAAAATCGTTTATCTGTACAATCCGGGGCTCTTTTTTGCCGAAGATGGTGCCTGCAACTACGTTTTCCCCTCCGGGGTATTTTACGCGCACCTTTATGAGATTAAGGAAATCTTCCGCGGTATTTACTTTGCTCTCAGTTACTTTTATGCCGCGCTCTTTGGCACGGATGGGTGCATTAACAAAGTTTACATCTTCACGCAAAGCAGGGGTAAGAAGCCCTTTTAGCAAGGCAACGGTAAGGGGCCTTGTATCAAGATTGGCAACATCTCCCTGATACTCGATGTTTACTTCCTGGATGGGGCCTTCGGCAAGCTGGGCCTGAAGGGCACCAAGTTTTTCAGCAAGCTTGAGATAAGGCTTAAGCACAGGAAGAAGTTCGGCTGAAACAGAAGGCATGTTCACCGCGTTGCGCACCACCCCATGGACCAAGAAATCTACCACCTGAGAGGCAACGGCAAGCGCCACATTCTTCTGCGCTTCAACCGTAGAAGCTCCCAGATGGGGAGTGCAGATAAAATTTTCTAATTTAAAGAGTGGGTAATCCTCTGGAGGCGGCTCCTGCTCAAACACATCTAAAGCTGCGCCGGCAACTTTTCCTGAAACCATGGCTTCGTAAAGGTCTTTTTCGTTCACAATACCGCCACGGGCGCAGTGAATTAGCATCACGCCGTCTTTCATTTTGTCGAATTTTTCTTTGTTGATAAAGCCTTTGGTTTCTTTGGTAAGGGGCACGTGGATGGTGATAAAATCCGCCTGAGGCAAAAGTTCATCAAGGCTCATGACCTCGATACCCATCTTCGCAGCTTGATCGGGATTAACAAAGGGATCATAGGCAATAACGCGCATCTTAAGGCCCTTGGCGCGGTCAGCTACCACGGAACCAATGCGGCCCAGGCCAATAATTCCTAAGGTCTTTCCGTTTACTTCGCGGCCAAGAAATTTCTTTTTCTCCCATTTGCCCGCCTTCATAGAGGCCGTGGCCTGGGGAATATTTCGCGCAAGAGCCATCATCATGGCGATGGTGTGCTCTGCTGCAGAAACGGTATTTCCTCCGGGGCAGTTCATCACCACAATGCCTTTGCGGTTCGCCGCATCGATATCTACGTTATCAAGGCCTGTCCCTGCCCGGGCAATAAGCTTAAGTTTGGGGGCAGCTTCGATCACGTCTGCGGTCATTTTGGTGGCACTACGAATAATTATGGCTTCAATGTCGTTTTTTAACTCTTCGATGAGCTCTTCTTTGGGAAGGCCTGTTTTGACTATTACCTCAAGGCCCGCTTCTTTTAAAATTTTTATCCCGTCTTCGGCTATGGGATCACTAACCAAGACTTTCATTTTTAGACCTCCTTGTTTGCGAGAAAATATTTTTGAGCCGCGGCCACACCGGCACCCAGCGGTACCTTATAGCCAAGCTCTGTTAAGGCCATTTCAAGGGTAGCAAGGGCTGTGATAACATCAAGGGGACCCTGATAACCAAGATGGGCAATGCGGACCACCTTGCCTTTCAGTTTGGCCTGCCCACCTGCCATGGTGACCTGATATTTCTCACGCATAAGCTTCATTAGTTTCGCCCCATCAACGCCTTCAGGCACTTTAACAATGGTGAGCGCCTCACAGGGAGCTTTGGCAAAAAGATCAAGCCCCATGGCAGCTATACCAGCACGACAGGCCCCGGCCAGGCGCTGGTAATGGGCAAAAAGGCGCTCAAGCCCCACTTCTTTTATCCGCGCAAGAATCTCTGAAAGGCCGTAAAGCAAAGAAACCGCAGGGGTAAAGGCCGTAGTTTTTTTAGCAAGCGCCTTTTTTTCTTTGCGGAAGTCAAAGTAATAACGAGGAGAAGTTGTTTTCTCTACGCGGTCCCAGGCCTTTTGGGAAAGGGCTACAAAAGAAAGCCCAGGGGGTAAGGCAAGGCTTTTTTGAGAACCCGCCACCATGGCATCGATCCCAAGCTCATCAAAAGGAAGAGGATATACGCCCAGGGCTGAAATAGCATCCACCACCAATAAAATGTCTTTTTCTCTTGTAAGGGAGGCAATCTCTGCCACAGGATGTTTTACCCCGGTGGAAGTCTCATGGGCCTGGATCAAGAGGCCCTTGGCGTCAGGGTTCTCACTAAGGGCACGTTCTACAGCCTCAAGTGGAACCGCTTCCCCCCATTCAACATCGATATATACAGGGTCTAAACGGTAAGTCTCGGCAAGCTTCCCCCATCTTTCACCAAATTTACCACCTCGGACAACGATTACCTTTTCTCCAGGGGAAAAAAGATTAGCCACACAGGATTCCATGGCACCAGTGCCAGAGGACGCAAAAAATAAGACGTCTTCTTTGGTTTGAAAAAGGTATTTCAGGTCTTCCCGAATCTTAGAAAGGATCGCAGAAAATTCCGGAAGCCTGTGATGAATAACGGGCTTTGCCATAGCCAGCAGGGCCTTTGGAGGAACAGGAACAGGGCCTGGAGCAAGAAGAGTTTTCTTGTCTAAAAGGTTCATTTTTAAAAGAACCTCCTTAAAATTTTTTTAAAAAATTCAAAAAGTTTGGTGAGATATTGCCCTATTAGTGTTAAATCTTCAAGGGAGCTTAACCGAAAATTAAGAATAAAATGAGGAGGTTTTTCATGAAAAGATCGATTGTTTTGAGCTGTTTGGTTCTTTTGTTGTTTGCAGGAGTTAGCTTTGCCACCTGCCCTTCCGCCAAGGAAACAGAAAAAACCCTTTCTCCTCTTTTTGGTGGCCAAAAAATAAACGTATTAAGCGTTAAGCCCTCACCCATCAAAGGGCTTTGCGAAGTGGTAATAAAAACCGCAGGAGGCAAAAGACCTCTTTATATCGACGAAAAAGGGAAATATTTGGTCCTTGGTCGCATAATAGACATTGCCGCACGCTTGGACCTTACCCAGGAACGCATCACTGACCTCAACCGGCTCTCAAAGGAAAAACTAGCAGAACTTAAAAAACTCGTAGCTTTCAGTGAGGGAAAGGGCCCTGAAATATTTTTCATCACAGACCCTGATTGCCCTCATTGTAAAAGGGCAGAAGGGATTCTTCACGAAATGATCAAAAAAGGGAAGATTAGAGTAAACGTAATTTTTATGCCCCTTGAGAGGCTTCACCCCAAGGCCAAAGAAAAGGCCGTCGCTATCATCTGTGATAAAAAAGGCCTAAAAGAATTAAGGGAAGGTTATACCGGCACCCAATGCGAAGAAGGAAAGAAAAAGGTAGAAAAAACTTTAAAAACACTTCCGGGGCTGGGCATCAGGGCCACACCGACTTATATTTTTCCTGACGGAAAGGTTATTTCTGGAGTTTTAAAAGAAGAACAAATTTTGAAACTGGTGAAGTAAAATGACCAAGGTAATCGGCCTAAACGACACGGAAAAAGCACTTTTACTTTATATTGCCAGGGAAAGCATTGCGAGCGCCCTTGAGGGGCGCCCGCCAAGGCTTCCTCAGGAGCTTCCCCCAAAGCTCCTTGAACCTTATGGCGCATTCGTAACCCTTCATAAAAACGGCCAGTTAAGAGGCTGTATCGGCACCTTTCATCCAGAAGGTCCGCTTTACAAAACAGTATTTGAAATGGCTCGCTCAGCGGCCTTTAATGATCCGCGTTTTCCCCCTCTTTCCCCTGAAGAACTTCCTGAGGTAGAAATTGAAATCTCTGTGCTGTCTCCCATGTGGCGCGCAGAAGATATCAACGAGATAGAAGTTGGAAAACACGGCATCTATATTGTCCGTGGTATAAACCGTGGTGTTTTGTTACCCCAGGTAGCCACAGAATACGGCTGGGACAGAAAAACCTTTCTTGATCATACCTGCTTGAAAGCAGGGCTTCCTCCAGGCTGCTGGCAAGACCCCGAAACCGAAATTTACCTATTTACAGCGGAGATTTTCAGCGAAAAAGACTTAAAGATTGGCCCCCGCTTTGGCGTTCATTAGTTGTTAAGCCAGTTTACGGGGCTTACTTTTAACCAAGCTTGTTAGAAACCATTACAAACTTGTCGAAAGGGATCCGTTCCATTTTTCTCACTCAACCCTCTTTTGACAATTTCCGAAAAATTTTTGGGCAAAAACCTTGACAACCTTCCAAAAAATTTTTATATGTTCCGCCGCACTATAACTAAACTTTTGGTTTAAAGATTGTAATCAAGCCTGGACTTGGCCTTGGCTAAGGTCGGTTCAGGTTTACTTTTTATGGAGACGCCTTAAAGGCCAATATATGTTACGCATAGGAGAAAAAATTAGAAAATTGCGTGTAGCAAATGATCTTACTCAGGAAGAATTGGCAAGTCGTGCAGGCTTGACCAAAGGTTATATTTCGCAACTTGAGAGGGATTTGACCTATCCCTCGATAGTTACGCTTAAAGACATTTTAGACGTGCTGGGAACAGACTTAGCAAGTTTTTTTAAGGAAGACCCCCCTGAGCGGGTGGTATTTCGTAAAGACGATCGTCAAAAGATAGAAGGCCAAGGTGTTGAATTTTTGGTTCCAGGATCAGGAAGAAGGATAATGGAACCGGTGCTGGTTTCGCTTAACCCCGGGGAGCAGACCACACCAGATGCGCCCCACGAGGGCGAAGAATTTGGCTTTGTGCTTAAAGGGGTTATCAAGCTCTGGTTAGGCACGCGGGCAGAAAAGCTCCGCAAGGGTGATTGTTTTTACTTTCGGGCCGATCAGCGCCATTTCGTGGAAAACGTGGGGCGCTCCATGGCCCAAATCCTGTGGGTGGTATCTCCGCCCACTTTTTAATTAAGTTTTTTAAGGAGGGACGGCCATGGAAAAGATGGAGTATGGATTCGGACAGCACTTGGTACTTGACGGGTATGGTTGCAACCGGGAAAAGCTCATGGACATCGACTTTATCTATGATTTCTTGAGCAATTATCCCGAAGAAATCAAAATGACCAAAATAATGCCCCCTTATGTGTTCAAGTATCACGCACCTGTGCCAGAAGATTGGGGCATTTCTGGCTTTGTGATTATCGCAGAAAGCCATATAAGCATCCACACCTTTCCTGAAAAGCTCTACATGAGCGTTGATATCTTCTCCTGCAAGGAATTCGACGTGGACAAGGCCATTCGCGATATCACCAAGCTTTTTGAAGTGAAAAAGAGCGAAATTAAGATCCTTGACAGAGGCCTTGAGTTTCCCCGCTCCATCCGCACGGTAGAACGCTTTATCCGTGCCGAACGTAGTCAGCTAACCGTATAAGAAAAAAGAGCCGGGGTCTTAACGCCCCGGCTTTTCCATGCCTATGACTTTTCTAGGATTGCCCGAAAACCCGGCTAAAGCTCGTGTTGTTTTTTGCCCTGCCCCTTATGATGCTACCACTTCCTATCTTCCTGGAACTCGTTTTGGGCCAAGACGTATCATAGAAGCAAGCCCATATCTTGAGTTTTACGACGAAGAAAAAGATTGCGAGGTATACCAAAAAGCCCCTTTTTTAACGCTTCCAGAAGAAGAACTCCCTGTTGATCCCGAAAAAATGCTCAAAACCTTGAAAAGTCGCCTTGATCCTTATGTTAACGCGGGGCTTTTTCCGGTAACCCTGGGGGGAGAACATACCGTAAGCCTGGCCCCTATGGCCTTGCTCAAGGAAAAGTATGGCAGGTTGTGTGTGATCCAAATAGACGCCCATGCCGACTTGCGAAATGAGTATCAAGGGACCCCCTTTTCCCACGCCTGTACTATGAGACGAGCCCTAGAATTAGGGATAGAGCTTTATCCCATAGGGATAAGGGCCATTTCACGAGAAGAAATAGTTTTCGCCAGGGAAAAAGGCTTAAAGATTCACTGGGCAAGAGAATTGGTAAGTAAGCTTTCAGAAGTCGTTAATGAGATCCTCACAAGAATTGGGAAAAGGCCCGTATATGTGACCATTGACCTGGACGGCTTTGACCCGGCAGAAGTCCCTGGGGTGGGAACCCCTGAACCAGGAGGCCTTAAGTGGTACGAGGGGCTTTTCATTTTGCAAGCGGTTTCTTCTTTGAACGTGGTTGGCTTTGATGTGGTGGAGCTACTTCCTAAAGACGACCGCTCAGCATATTTTGCCGCCCGCTTAATCTACAAATTTCTTTCGTATCTTTTTTGTTAACCAGACTGGTTGCACCAAGCAAGAGGTTAGGCCGTATGGACTGCCCCACAGCCCTATCGCCCTTATTATCCACTTTTAAAACCGCAATAGGGACAGGCCAGTAGGCCTTTTCCCACAACACTTTTTTCTTGTTTTCGTTGTAGTAATCGCTCATAACGGTTAATAGCCACAAAAGAATTGAAAAAGACCAGTTTGCGTGTTTTAAGTTGAGGGATGCGTTCACTTATTGAGGTGAAAAACCTCTTTTTCTGGTATGGGAACCGCCTGGTCCTTGAAGACATAACGTTTTCTGTCAACCAGGGAGACTACCTTGCTATCCTTGGCCCCAACGGCTCGGGCAAATCCACTCTTTTAAAATGCATTTTAGGCTTATTAAAACCTCAAAAAGGAGAAATACGTCTTTTTGGTCAACCAATTGAAAAATTTACGGAAAAATGGCGCCTTGGGTATGTGCCTCAAAGGGCCACCGCACTTGTAGATCCGGTATTTCCCCTTGCCGTAGAAGAAGTCGTTGCCTTTGGCCTTCTTCCTAAGAAAAAATTTCCGCGTTTTATAACCAAAAAAGATCATGAAAAAATTGTTAGCGCCTTACGAAAAATGGAAATGGAGGGCTTTCTTTCACGCCGCATGTCCCAGCTTTCAGGTGGCCAACAGCAACGAGTTTTTATTGCCAGAGCCCTGGTGAGTGAACCAGACATTCTTATTCTTGATGAACCCACCACGGGCATTGACGCTGCTGCCCAGGAACGATTTTACGACTTACTTGGGGAGTTAAACCAAAAAGGTCTTACTATTGTTATCGTTACCCATGACATAGGCATCGTGAACAAACATGTCAAACAGGTAGCTTGCCTTAACAGACGTCTGGTTTATCATGGCACCCATGAGGAATTTTGTTCATCACCAAGACTTCTACAAATAATTGGCGACCATCATTTGGTAATCCACAGGCACTAATGTTAGGGGAAATTTTTCAATACGACTTTTTCAGACGCGCCCTTGTTGCAGGGACGTTTCTTTCGTGTGCCGCTGCCCTTTTGGGGCTCTTTCTCATCTTGAGAAAAGACGCCATGATGGGCCACGGGCTAACTCATATTGCCTTTGCGGGCGTGGCCCTGGCGCTTTTGTTTAACCTTGCTCCTTTTCCTGTTGCCCTCTTAATCTCCGCGTTGGCGGCCTTTTTGATTTTAAAAGTTCGCGAACGAGCTGGGCTTTACGGAGACACAGCCATTGCTATTCTCTCAAGCCTTGGGATGGCCCTGGGTATTATCCTGGCCTCCCTTAGCAATCATTTCAACGTGACGCTTCTTTCCTTTTTGTTCGGAAATATCCTGGCGGTAAGCCACTTTGAGCTTTACAGTTCAGTAGCGCTTGCCCTCATCGTGATTGTTTCTATCGTGCTTTTTTACCATGAACTTCTTTACACCACTTTTGACGAAGAAAGCGCAAGGGCTGGCGGGCTTCCCGTAGGTTTTTTCGATGCTTTGCTCGCAGTGCTCACCGCCATCACGGTAGTGATCGGCATGAAAATCGTAGGTCTTTTGCTTGTTTCAGCGCTTTTAGTAATCCCTGCAGCAGCGGCCCTTCAAGTAAGCCCGAGTTTCCGTGTTTGTGTTTTTCTTGCGGCTTTATTTGGGATAGCAAGCACCCTTTTCGGAATTATAAGTGCCTGGATTTTTAATCTTCCAGCCTCAGGAGCCATTGTCCTTTGCGCGGGAATTATTTTTAGTTTTTGTTTTCTTTGGAGGCATTTGCGCGCAAGCTAACCCAGCTGTAAGGGAGCCTCGTGGTAAAGGCTGTTTTTTGATTTCAGGGCGTTTACGCGCAAGCTAGACGCGTTATCATTTAGGCCATGGCTAAACTCATAGACACCCACGCACATTTAAATCTGCCGGGTTCTTATAAAAAAGACTTGCCAGAAGTGATCGCTCGGGCCAAAGAAGGCCACGTGGAAAAAATCATAAACGTAGGAATTGAGATAAAAACCTCTATCAGGGCCCTTGAGCTTGCCAGAGAATACGAAGGCCTTTTTGCCACCGCAGGCATTCACCCCCATGAAGTCAAAAAGGTAAACAGCGCCACTTATGATACCCTTAAGGCCCTGCTTGCCGACGAAAAAATTGTTGCGGTGGGAGAAATCGGCCTTGATTATGCCAAAGAATATAGCCCTCGTGAGCTTCAAAAAGAACATTTTGCCCGCCAGCTTGCCCTTGCCCGTGAATTCAAGCTTCCGGTGGTAATACACTCACGTGAGGCGTATCCCGATATCCTTGAAGTTTTAAAGGAAGAACTACCGGAAAAATTCGTCTTTCATTGCTATGCAGGCACGGTAAGTGAAGCCCGAAAAATCCTTGACCTTGGAGGTTTTCTTTCTTTTACCGGGATCATCACCTTTCCTAAGGGGGAAAATGTCCGCGAGGTAGTGCGTTTTGCTCCTCTTGACCGCATCATGGCTGAGACAGATTGTCCTTTTCTTACCCCGGTGCCTCATCGTGGCAAAAGAAACGAACCCGCTTTTGTGCGCTACGTGGTCGAAAAAATAGCAGAACTAAAAAACATCTCTTTTGAAAAGTGCGCTGAGGCCACTACCAAATGCGCCGAAGAATTTTTCGGAATTTAAAAAAATTAATCCTTGCCTCGCAAAGTCCTCGTAGAAAAGAACTTCTCGAGCAATTAGGCATAGCGTTTTCTGTAAACCCTGCCAAGCTAAAAGAACCCCCTCCTGAGGGTGTCTCCCCAGAAAGATACGCCTTAAAACTTGCAAATCTTAAGGCAAAAGAAGTGCTGAGTCGCCTTCAAGAAGAATGTTTTGTGCTTGCGGCTGATACTATTGTGGTATGTGAAGGGAAAATCCTCGGGAAACCAAAAGATTACCTTCATGCCAAGGAAATGCTTGAACTCCTTTCTGGCAGAGCTCACGAAGTTTATACGGCTTATGCCCTTTTCGGGCCTCAAGGGCAGCGCGAAAATATCGTTAAAACCGAAGTTTATTTTAAAAAGCTAGCTGAAAAAGAAATTTTAGCTTACCTTAATACCCAAGAGCCGTGGGACAAGGCAGGGGCTTATGCCATCCAGGGCATGGCCTCTTATATGGTTGAAAGGGTAGCAGGCTCGGTAACAAACGTAATCGGACTTCCGCTAAAAGAAGTGGTGGAAGACCTTTTGGCCTTAAAAGTTATCACCTTTTATGAAAATGACCGGGAATAAAAAAGGACTTGTGGCTGACATAAACGTCACCCCCCTGGTGGATGTGATGTTGGTGCTGCTAATTATTTTTATGATTACAGCCCCTCTTCTTTCCACCGGCCTTGAGGTTGACCTTCCCCAGACCAAGGCAGGAGACTTAAAACAAAAAGAGCCCCTTCTTATTGTGATTAACGCCAAAGGCGAGGTCTTTGTGGGAAATAAAAAAATCGCTTTAAGTGCCCTTGGTAAGTTCCTTGCGCAAACAAAAAAGGCTGGCTTAAAAAAAGACATAAATATCAAAGCAGACAAGCGCTGCCCTTATGGAGTGGTGGCCAAGGTGCTTGCTGAAGTTAAAAAAGCAGGTTTTGAAAGTGTAGGCTTGGTGACAAAGCCTGAAAGGACATGAAAACTACTAACTGGACCACGGCCCTTTTCTTTTCCCTTTTCATACACTTGGCATTCTTTACAGGCCTTATGCTTGCCAACAGGCCTTACACCCCCAAAGAAAACATTATCCGCCTGAATTTAAAAAGTATCGCCCTGCCCTCCCCCTCGGAGACAAAAACCAAAGCCGCACAAATTAAGAAAAAACTTACCCCCCAGACCAAAGAAGTCTCCCAAAAAATACAGCCCAAACCTCAAAAGAAAAAAATCGTAGCTCAAAAAACCGTAAAAAAGCACCTCACTTCGAAAACTCCCGCAAAAAAACAGAAAACCCTAAAAGCCCGAAAGGCACCCAAAAAAGCCCCTGTGAAAAAGGCCTCTTCGCCACCAAAGAGAGAACTTAACGAAGAAAAATTGCTTGCTCAAAGGCTTGCTGCTCTTAAGGCCAAAGCAGAAGAAAAAAGGCTTGCCGAAAAGATTTCCGCCCTTAAAAAGGCCGAGGAAACAAGCCCTGGCGGCCTATCCCTTGGCGATGGTATTTCCGCAGAGCTCACCAGACGCCTTGCCGCACACATTATGAACTTTTGGGCTGTTCCTGAGATCCTGCGTGATAAGCCTGATCTCAGCGCTGAGGTAGAAATAGAAATTGCCCCAAGTGGCAGGATTATTTCCTGGCGTTTTCTAAGGCGTTCAGGAGAACCCCTTTTTGACGAAGCTGTCGCAGCCACTTTAAAACGCGCTAACCCTTTGCCAGCACCGGGAAAATATCTTAAGCTACCTGCAATATTCAAAATGAAGTGAAAAAAACGCTATGAGACTCTTTTACAAATTAACGGTTCTTATTGTCTTGCTCTGGCTTCTCTGTGGCTCAAGGGCACTTGCCCAGGAGGCCAAGCTTGAGATCACCGGGGCAGAGCTTATTAAAATCCCGGTGGCAGTGCCTGAATTTGAGGGCCCTTTGCCCCTTGCGCGTGAAATGGCCGATGTAATGCGGCAGGACCTTGAACTTCACCTTGTTTTCAACGTGCTGGGAGAGGGCCTAAAACTAAATGAAACCGAGCTTTTTGCCTCCCTTGGGGTAGACTGGCTTATAAGCGGTGAGATAAGCCTTGGGGCACGCCACCTTCAGGCAGCCTTTCGCCTTGTTGATATGGTAGAAGGGAAAACCGTTCTGGCAAGGGGATATCGAGGACCCAGTTCCTCAGCCCGTTATATGGTTCATCGTTTTGCAGACCTTGCCATTAACGAGATGCTGGGAGTGCCTGGGGTGGCCATGAGCAGGGTGGTTTACGTGGCCCGCCATGGCTGGCAAGATACCCTTTATGTCCAGGATTTTGACGGCTACCAGCGCATTGCGCTTCTAAAAGGCGAACTGATCTTACACCCCAGGCTTTCCCCGGATGGGCGTAAAGTAGCCTTTGTGTATTATGAAAACCACCGTCCAAGCATCCAAATGATTGACCTTACCACTGGAAAGCGGCGGATTATCTGCCGCTTTCCCGGGCTCAACGCTTCGCCTGCTTGGGCTCCCTCCGGAGACAAACTCGTGGTAACCCTTAGCAAAGACGGCTCGGTTGACCTCTATCTTATCAATCTCAACGGAAAAATCTTAAAAAGACTAACCCACGGCGAAGGGGTAAACACCGGAGCAAGCTTTTCCCCTGATGGCAGGGAAATTGCTTTTGTCTCTGACAGAACCGGCTCGCCTCAAATTTATATCTTAAACCTTGCTACCAAAGGGGTGCGAAGACTCACTTTTCAGGGTAAGTATAACACCTCACCTTGCTGGTCTCCTACTGGGGACCGCATTGTCTATGCCAGCATGAAAGGCGGCATTTTTTCTATTTTTACTATTGATCCAGAAGGTGGAGAACCGATACAAATAACCGATGGGACTAATAGTTTTGAGGCCCCTTATTTTTCGCCGAATGGAAGGCTGATTATGGCCCAGGGCAAAGAAGGCCTTTATCTTTTGCTGGCAAATGGAGCTACCAAACGCCTTTATCGCCCGGGGAAAATGCTTTTTCCATCCTGGGCGCGCATGTATTGATCGCGTAGCAAGACCGGAGGAAGTGGATGATTACAAGAAAACTCACCAAAGAACAGGAAGTTATCGTTGAAGTTGCAGAGTATATCGGTCGCAACTACATTGCTCCCCATGCAATTGAGTGGGATGAAGAAGAACGCTTTGACCCCATGCCTATTCGCGCCATGGCCAAGGCAGATCTTTTTGGCTTGCTTATCCCAAAGGAATACGGTGGCCTTGGTTTTGGCTCCACAGAAACCTGCCTTGCCATGGAAACAATTTCCAAATACTGCCCGGGAGTAGCCACTACTTTTGCGGCAGGATGCTTGGGGGCGCTTCCGCTACTTGTGGGAGGCACCAAAGCCCAAAAAGAAAAATACTTACCGCTCATCGCTAAAGGGGAAGCCCTTTGCGCCTTTGCCCTTACCGAGCCTCAGGCTGGCTCAGACGCTGCCGCTATCAAGACCACTGCGCGCAAAGACGGTGATTATTACGTGCTTAACGGGGTTAAGGCCTGGATAACAAACGGCGGCATTGCTGACATTTACGTAATCATTGCTTTGACGGACCCTAAAAAAGGCCCGCGTGGCGCAAGCGCTTTTATCGTGCACAAAAACGACCCGGGGCTTGTGCCGGGAAAAAAAGAAAAAAAGATGGGGCTTCGCGCCTCAGCCACCACAGAAATTTTACTCATGGATTGCCGTATACCGAAAGAGCGCTTGATTGGCCGCGAGGGCATGGGTTTTATCCTTGCGGTAAAATCTCTTGATATCGCACGCCCTGGAGTCGCCGCCCAGGCCATTGGGCTTGCCCAGGGAGCCATGGAAGTTTCTTTGCTTCACACCAAAAGACGTATCCAATTTGGCCAGCCAGTTTATAACTTCCAGGCTGTGAGTCACACCTTTGCAGAAATGGCCTCCCGCATTGAAGCGGCAAGAAGCCTTCTTTATGATGTTTGCCGCATGATTGACGCGGGGGCGAAAAACATATCCGGGCCTTCTGCCATGGTGAAATACTTCGCCACGGAAATGGCCATGTGGGTCTCTGAAAGGGCCGTCCAGATGATGGGAGGCCTTGGGTATAGTCGCGATTCCCTTGCACAAAAATACATGCGCGATGCCAAATGTCTTCAGATTTACGAAGGAACCAACGAAATCCAGAAAAATATCCTGGCCCGCGAACTAGCAAAGATCTATCAGAACGAGGAGGAAACAAGATAATGCGCATCATGTGTTGCTTAAAGCCTGTGCCCAAGCCGGGTTCAGTGAAGATAGACCCCAAGACCCATACCCTCAAAAGAGAAGAAACAGAGCTTGCGCTAAATCCATATGATCGCTATGCCCTTGAAGCTGCGGTAAGTCTTGCAGAAGAAACAGACGGCAAAGTGGTAGCGGTTTCCATGGCCCCGCCAAATGCCAAAAACATCTTGCTTGACGCATACGCTTTTGGGGCTGACGAACTTGTGTTGCTTTCTGACAGGGCCTTTGCCGGGGCAGACACGCTAGCCACAAGCTATACCCTGGCCTGCGCTGCCCGAAAACTCGGTCCCTTTGACCTCATCGTCTGCGGGAAGGTTTCCGTTGACGGTGAAACCGCCCAGGTTGGCCCAGAGCTTGCCGCCTGGCTTGGAATCCCCTCGGTGACCTGGGTCAAATCCCTAAAACCCCAAAATGGCTCTCTTGAATTGGTAAGGGTGCGAGAGTTTGGCGAAGAGGTAATACGCGCCAAGATGCCTCTTCTGGTCACCATTGAAAACGAAGCCAATATCCCGCGCCCGCCTTCCATCAGGCGCCTTCTTAAACGGGACGAGGTTGAAATAAAAGTCCTTTCTGCGGAGGACATAGGCGCTGAGCCAGCGTACCTGGGCCTTTCAGGCTCCCCAACCCAGGTGGTGGATGTCTTTGCTCCAGAATACAAAGGAAAACGAGAACTTATTTCCGGGCCAGCAGAAGAAGTAGTCGATAAAATGATCAGCATCCTGAAAGAAAGGGGGCTCATTTAATGGAAAACTACCAGGGTGTTTTTATCTTTGGAGAGTGGACAGGAAGCGAGATCCATGAGGTAACCTATGAGCTTTTAAACGAAGGGCGAAGGCTTGCTGACGAGCTAAATGTCCCCCTTGGCGTCATATTTCTCGGGCCAGAAGAAGCGCTTTCCCAGGCAAAAGAGCTTATTTTTTACGGTGCCGATATCGTTTTGGCGGCCCTTTACCCTGAACTTTCCTCTTTTAAAGACGACCTTTACGCGCAAATTGTTGCCCATATCATCCAGGAGAAGAAACCCGAGGTCATGCTATTTCCCGCAACCTCAATGGGCCAGGCAGTTGCCCCCAGGGTAGCAGGTCTTTTAAAACTTGGGCTTACCGCCCATTGTATTGCCTTTGAGATTCGCCAGGAAGACCGCGCTTTGATCCAGATAAGGCCCTCTTTTGGTGAAGAGATAATGGCCCGCATAACCTCACGCACCAAGCCCCAGATGGCCACGGTAAGGCCTGGGGTTTTTCCCGCCGCTAAAAAAGACGAAACCCGAACAGGCGAATTCATAAAATATGAAGTTCCTGAAAAGTTACGACAGAGTGCCATAGAAATCGTTGAGAAAAGGCCGAGCGATAAACCCGAAGTTGATATTACCAGGGCCCAGGTAATTGTGGCTGGAGGCCGCGGGCTTGGTTCAAAAGAGCTTTTTGGAAAGCTCTTTGAGCTTGCTGAACTCCTTGACGGAGCCGTGGGCGCCACAAGGCCTGTGTGCCATCTTGGCTGGGCCTCAGAAGACCACATGATCGGAGTAAGTGGCGTAAACGTAAGCCCTAAGCTTTACATTGGTTTTGGTATCTCAGGCGCACTTCATCATATGGTAGGGTTGCAAGGCGTGGATACGCTAGTAGCAGTAAATATTGACAAAGAGGCCCCGCTTATGAAACGGGCTGACATTGCAGTACAGGCTGATGTAAAAGAAGTCTTGCCTCTTTTCATCAAAAAGTTAAAAAAATTAAAAAGCCAGAAGGAAGATGACTGAAGAACAAGAAAAACCAAAAACAAGATGGTCCTGTGAACCACCCCCTCTTAAGATTGGCCAGTTTGTGGCCCCTGTTCCCATTATCCAGGGCGGTATGGGGGTTGGGGTCTCCCTTGCCGGGCTGGCCTCGGCAGTGGCAAGAGCAGGAGGTATCGGTGTTATTTCCGCTGCCCTGGTAGGCATTTTTGAAGGCGAGGCCGTTTTTTTCAAAAACCCACAAGAGGCTAATATCCGTGGCCTTAAAAAACAAATTGCCCTTGCCAAGAAAAAAGCCCCTGGCGGCATAATCGGTGTAAACATCATGGTAGCGCTTACGGATTTTGAGCCTCTTTGTGTGGCAGCCTTTGAGGCTGAGGCTGACATACTGTTTTGTGGCGCAGGGCTCCCCCTTAATCTGCCAGGGCTAAGACCTGAGGGTAAAGACCACAGCCGCCTGGTGCCTATCGTATCCTCAGCAAGAGCTGCCACCCTTATCGCCAAAAGATGGTGGACGAAGTACGGCTACATGCCAGACGCCATCGTGGTGGAGGGGCCCAAGGCTGGCGGGCATTTAGGTTTCGCACCGGATAAAATCGACGCGGAAGAATCTCGCCTTGAGGTTATAGTCCCTCAGGTGATCGAGGCCATGAAGCCCTTTGAAGACAAGGTAGGTCGGGAAATACCCGTCATTCCCGCAGGTGGCATTTACACAGGGCGCGACATTTACTTTTACATTGACAAGCTTGGCTGTGCAGGGGTCCAGATGGCCACCAGATTCGTAGCTACTTATGAATGCGATGCAGCCCCTGCCTTTAAAGAGGCCTATCTTAAGGCCACCCAGCAAGACCTAACCATTATCAAAAGTCCGGTGGGGCTCCCTGGGCGTGTGATTAAGGGCAAATTTATCGAAGCCGTAGAACAGGGGAAAAAATCTCCCTACAAATGCATGTATCATTGCCTTAAGACCTGCGATTACCGTAAAAGCCCTTATTGCATTGCCGCTGCCCTGATTAACGCTCAGCGCGGGCGCCTTGATGCCGGCTTTGTGTTTGCAGGAAGCAATGCTTACCGGGTAGATAAAATCGTCTCGGTGCAGGAATTAATCGACGAACTTATCGAAGAATATTGCCAGGCCAAACGCGAAGAAAAAGGGGAACAAAAATGAAACTGGAAAACCGCATAGCTTTGGTAACAGGAGCCTCAAGGGGTATAGGCCGCGCCATTGCCTTGGCCCTTGCCAAAGAAGGTGCCGATGTAATTGTTAACTATGCCTCTTCAGCTGAGGCTGCCAAGGAGGTGGTTTCTGAGATTAAAGCCCTGGGACGCAAGGCAATTGCCCTTAAATTTGACGTTGCGAGCTTTGATGAGGTCCAAAACGCCGTAAAAGAAGCCGAAGAAAACTTTGGCCCTATCGACATTCTGGTAAACAACGCCGGAATCACCCGGGACACCCTTCTTATGCGCATGAAAGAAGAAGACTGGGACAAGGTGCTTGGGGTGAATTTAAAAGGGGCCTTCAATTGTTCTAAAGCAGTGATTCAGGGCATGATGAAGCGGCGCTTTGGTCGGATTATCAATATCTCGTCGGTTATTGCCTTCAGTGGGAACCCCGGGCAAACAAACTATGCCGCAGCCAAGGCAGGGTTAATTGGTTTCACCAAGTCTTTGGCACGGGAAGTAGCCACCCGCGGGATCACGGTAAACGCCGTGGCCCCTGGTTATATAGAAACTGACATGACCGCTAAAATACCTGAGAAAATCAAGCAGGCCATCTTGGCCCAGATCCCTATGGGCCGGGTGGGTAAGGCAGAAGAGGTGGCCCCAGCGGTGGTCTTTCTTGCCTCAGAAGAGGCTTCTTACATCACAGGAGCAGTTATTCACGTAAATGGTGGGCTTTATATGTAATTTTTGGCTTGGAAGAACGCAAACTTTCGGGTAAAACTCGCCAATTAAGTTTATCAAAAAAGAAACTGAGGAGGGTCTTATGTCTGTTGAAGAAAAAATTATCGAAATTATCGTTGATAAACTCGGGGTTTCTCGCGATGCGGTAAAGCCTGAAGCTTCCTTTATCGACGATCTGGGAGCTGATTCCCTTGACCTGGTAGAACTCGTCATGGCCATGGAAGAGGCCTTTGGCATGGAAATTTCTGACGAAGAGGCTGAAAAACTCCGCACCGTCAAAGACGTAATTGATTACGTAAAATCAAAAACAGGAGAGGCCTAGTGAAAGACGCACGACGCCGTGTAGTCGTTACGGGCATAGGGGCCATTACCCCGGTTGGCATAGGGATAAAAGAAACTTGGGAAAATCTCACTGCCGGGCGCTCAGGCATTGGTCCTATCACCAAGTTCGACGCGAGCGATTTCCCGAGCCGGGTAGCTGGCGAGGTAAAGGGATTTAAGCCTGAGGACTTCATGCCCAAAAAGCTGGTCTCACGCCTTGATACGTTTATTCATTATGCTATTGCCGCCTCGCGTGAGGCCCTTGAAGACGCAGGCCTTGGGAAAAAACCCCTCGGAGAGAAAGCCGGCGTTATCATCGGCGTGGGCATGGGGGGTATTGATGTCATCGAAGAATACACCCCGGTGCTCTTTGAAAAAGGCTGGCGCAGGGTTACGCCCTTTTTCGTGCCCATGATGATTCCCAACATGGCTGCCGGCCAGGTGGCCATCTTACACGGGGCCAAAGGGCCAAACCTTGCGGTTTGCACGGCCTGTGCCGCAGGCACCCACGCCATAGGTGAGGCCATGCGGTTCATAAGAGAGGGGCGCTGTGATATCGCGGTTTGTGGCGGCACCGAAGGCTTGATAACACCGCTTACCATCGCGGGCTTTGCGGTTATCAAGGCTTTATCCACCAAATTCAACGACCAGCCAGAAAAAGCCAGCCGCCCCTTTGATGCCAAACGCGATGGCTTTGTTATCGGTGAAGGCTGTGGCATTCTCATTCTTGAAAGCCTTGAGCACGCACTTGAACGTGGAGCCAAGATTTATGCTGAGCTTTGTGGCTATGGTCTTACCGCGGATGCCTATCACATGACCGCGCCTCCTCCAGATGGCGAAGGCGCAGCACGCGCAATGGCCCAAGCCTTAGAAGACGCAGGTCTATCACACACTGAAATCGACTATATCAACGCCCACGGCACCAGCACGCCTTTAAACGACGTGGCTGAAACTAAGGCCATTAAGACTGTTTTTAAGGAAAAGGCCAAGGAAATCCCGGTATCTTCTACCAAATCCATGACCGGGCATTTGCTTGGCGGTGCTGGCGGCATTGAAGCGGTTTTCACCGTGAAAACCATTGAAACCGGAATAATTCCACCCACAATAAACTACGAGGAACCAGACCCTGAGTGCGACCTTGATTACGTACCAAATGTTGCCCGTGAAAAAGACGTACGCACGGCCATGTCTAATTCTTTTGGATTTGGTGGCACAAACGCGGTCCTAGTCTTTAAAAAATACGAAGGATAGCTGCCATGAAAGTCGCTGTTGGTAGTGACCACGCAGGTTTTGCCCTGAAAGAAAAAGTAAAGGCCCTTTTACAGGAACTAGGGCACGAGGTGCTTGACTTTGGCTGTCACAGCACCGAGTCTGTTGATTACCCGGTTTACGGGGTCAAGGTTGCCAAGGCAGTAGCCTCTTCTGAGGCTACCCGGGGCATATTGATATGTGGCACAGGTCTTGGCATGAGCATGGTGGCCAATAGATTCCCTGGCATAAGAGCCGCCCTTTGCCATGAGCTTTTCACCACTAAAATGGCAAGGCTTCATAACGATGCCAATATTTTGGTCATGGGGGGCAGGGTTATCGGAGATGCCCTTGCCCTTGAGATGGTTAAAGTCTTTTTAGAAACGCCTTTTGAAGGTGGACGCCACGAACGTCGCATCCGCCAAATAGATAACTTTAAGGAAGAGGTGTAGCAATGAATTTTCTCAAACAAACTGATCCGGAAATCTTCGGTCTTATTGGTAAAGAACTTGCGCGTCTTCAAAACCAGCTTGAGATGATTGCTTCTGAAAACCTGGCCTCTCTTGCTGTAATGGAAGCAGAAGGCTCGGTGCTTATGAACAAATACGCCGAAGGTTATCCGGGACGCAGATATTACGGCGGTTGTGAGTTTGTTGACCAGGTAGAAGACCTTGCTAGGGAAAGGCTTAAGCTTCTTTTTGGGGCGGAACACGCAAACGTACAGCCTCACTCTGGCTCTCAGGCCAATATGGCCGTTTATTTTTCGGTTCTTTCCCCAGGAGACACCATTCTTTCTATGAATCTTGCCCATGGTGGCCATCTTACCCACGGCTCACCGGTAAGTTTTTCTGGCCAGCTTTACAAGGTCGTGCACTACGGTGTTTCCAAAGAAACTGAAACTATCGATTACGATGAAGTGCGCAAACTGGCCCGTGAGCACAAGCCCCGGATGATTGTGGCCGGTGCAAGCGCTTATCCTCGGACCATAGATTTTCAGGCCTTCCGAGACATTGCCGACGAAATTGGCGCTTACCTCATGGTGGATATGGCACACATTGCAGGGCTTGTGGCTGCCGGTATTCATCCCTCTCCGGTTCCATATGCTGAATTCGTTACCTCAACCACCCATAAAACCATGAGAGGGCCAAGGGGGGGTTTTATCCTCACCCAGGAACGCTTTGCCAAAGCTATTGACAAGACAATTTTCCCTGGAATCCAGGGCGGGCCACACATGAACATCATCGCGGCCAAGGCTGTCTGTTTCAAGGAAGCACTTTCCCCGGAATTTAAAACTTACCAGCAGCAAGTAGTGGCAAATGCCAAGGCCCTTGCAGAAGTTCTTAAAGCTGAAGGCTTTAGACTCATCTCAGGGGGAACAGACAATCACCTTCTTCTGGTTGATCTTACCAACCAGGGAATAACCGGTGCAGAGGCAGAAAAGGCCCTTGAAAAGGCCGGAATCACGGTAAACAAAAATGCGATACCCTTTGATCCGCTGCCTCCAAGGATTACCAGTGGGATCCGCATAGGGACTCCCGCAGTTACCACCCGTGGCCTTAAAGAAAAAGAAATCCAGCAGGTTGGCGAGTGGATGGTGGCCGTGCTTAAAGACCATGAAAACGAAAGCCTCATCCAAGACATCCGTGCCAAAGTGCAAAAACTATGTGACGAATTCCCGGTTTATAAGGAACTTAACGAAATTTTTGCCTTATGAAGCGGGCTCCCTGGCATGAATATTTTATGCTCCTTGCCAAAATCGTGGCCTTACGTTCAGGATGCAATTCCAGGCCATCAGGAGCAGTCATTGTTAAAGACAAACGCATCCTAGCCACTGGCTATAACGGCCCTATGCCAGGGGCCTGGCACTGCACGGACCGGGGCCCTGGTTATTGTTTCCGCCGCGAAAAAGGCATCCCTGACATTGACAAGTATAACTACTGTCGTGCCACCCATGCCGAAGCAAATGCCATTGCCCAGGCAGCACGTTTCGGAATCTCTGTGGAAGGCGCCTCGCTTTATTGCACGCTTGCGCCGTGTTACGTATGCCTCAAACTTATTGCTTCCGCAGGAATAAAAGAAGTCTATTACGAACACGACTACGGCAGCCGCGACTTTGAAAGAGATAAATTCTGGCAGGATGCCATTGCGGAAGCAGGTCTTGAAAAGTTCGAAAAAGTCGTGGTTTCAGAAGAGGTAATGAAACAGCTTCAGGAAATACTCCCCTACCCCACTTCCAAAAGGCGCCTTGCCCCCACGGAATTCATCGAAGAATTCGAAGATGGAAGTCGCTATGGGCTTCCCACCAGCGAGGTCCTTTTTAACAAGCTTCGTTACGTGACCAAAGAAGAACTCCATGAAGTGACTTTTGTCATTGAGTCTCCAAGCGTGGATGAACTTCCACAGGGACTTTCTTTTAGCCTTAACGAAAAACCCACTACTTTAGACGAACTTCTTAAAAAAGCACAGCAGGCTATTTCTCAGGATACCCGTATAGCGTTTCTGGCCACTTTTCAAGACTACGAAGCAAAAGCTCAAGTCTTGAGGGAGGCCGAAAACTTAAGACTTTGCGCCCATATTGGGGATGTAGAACATGAGGCGGCCAAAGTCCTTATAAAGGCCCTTGACCATATTGCTTATCAGTTGTCCAAGGGGCTTGGGCTTCCGGCACGCCTTGAAGTGAAGATAGAAGTGCTAACTATCTCTTGACACCTGCGATAGCTTGGCTATCATTTTGCTTAGCGCTGGGGGATCGTCTAATCGGCAGGACAGCGGGCTCTGGACCCGCCGGTCTAGGTTCGAATCCTAGTCCCCCAGCCATTTTTTATGTCATCTTGAATCTACCGAAAAATCAGTTACATTTATAAAGGCTTCGGAGGTGACCGTAGCTCAGGTGGTCAGAGCGCCGGGCTGTGGCCCCGGAGATCGTGGGTTCAAGTCCCACCGGTCACCCCATAATTTCTATCTTAGGCTTTAAGGACTTTAATCTCCGGAGTTTTCACTTCGTGTTCAAGCCAAAAGCTTACCTTTTCCGCTATTTTTTCAGGGGTTAAGCCGTATTTTTCACGTAAAATTGCTGGTGCTCCGTGCTCAACGAAAATGTCAGGAAGGCCTATCATTTTTACAGGAATCCTTAAGCCCCGTTTTGAGAAAAGCTCAAGCACTGCAGCCCCAAACCCGCCAATAAGGGTGTTTTCTTCAATGGTCACCACCTTGCCGCAACGCAAAGAAAGTTCCGTAATCAAATCTTCGTCAAGAGGCTTTACAAAACGGGCGTTTACTACCGCAGCGGAAATGCCCTTTTCAGCCAGGATATTTGCAGCTTCAAGGGCAGGATAAACGGTGTTTCCGATAGCAAGGAGTAAAACATCAGCACCCTCACGCATAATTTCGGCTTTGCCAATGGGAAGCTCTTTTAATTCCCAGTCAAGGCTTACGCCAACTCCAGCCCCTCGGGGGTAACGCACTGCCACAGGCCCTTTACATTTGATAGCCGTATAAAGCATATGCTGGAGTTCGTTTTCGTCCTTGGGGGCCATGACAGTCATGTTGGGAATCAAACGGAGATAGGAGAGGTCAAACTGGCCTTGGTGGGTGGGGCCGTCTTCACCCACAATGCCACCTCTATCAATGGCAAAAACCACGTGAAGATCAGTCAAGGCTACGTCGTGGATGATCTGGTCAAAAGCACGTTGTAAAAACGTGGAATAGATGGCACAGACAGGAATGAGGCCACCAAGGGCAAGGCCTGCCGCAAAAGTAACGGCATGTTGTTCAGCAATGCCTACGTCAAAAAAACGCTCTGGAAATTTTTCTGAAAAGGCCTTAAGCCCTGTGCCTGAAGGCATAGCCGCCGTGATAGCCACAAGCCTTGGCTCTTCTTTGCCAAGGCGAACCATAGTCTTTGAAAAAACGCTTGTATAGGAAGGCGGACTCGGTTTACTGACTGTTGGCTTTCCGGTCTTAACGTCAAAGGGCCCTAGGCCGTGGAATCTTTCTGGCTCTTCTTCTGCAGGGGGGTAGCCTTTGCCTTTTTGAGTTAGCACGTGAACCAGTGTGGGACCTTCAAGGTCTTTTACGTTTTTAAGGGTATTTATCAAAATTTCGATATTATGCCCGGGAATTGGCCCAACATAACGAAAACCAAAGGCTTCAAACAACATCCCTGGGGTCAAGAGACACTTGATAGCGTCTTCGCTCTTCCGGATGGCCTGGACTAAATGTTCCCCACCAGGCAGGTGGCTAACAAAAGACTCAAGCTCTCTTTTTAGGCGCCTTGCCACAGGACCTGTTAATTTGCGTGAAAGAAAAGACGAAAGCGCCCCCACATTGGGGGAGATGGACATTTCGTTGTCATTCAAAATGACAATGAGGTCTTTTTTGAGATGACCTGCGTTGTTAAGCCCTTCAAAGGCAAGCCCTGCGGTCATTGAGCCATCCCCAATGACAACCACGACCTTGCCTTCTTTTTTAAGCATGTCCTGCGCGACAACCAGCCCAAGAGCAGCGGAGATAGACGTACTACTGTGGCCAACATCTACGATATCATGTGGGCTTTCGGAACGCTTTGGGAACCCGGCGATCCCGCCATATTGGCGCAACGTATGAAAACTCTCTTTGCGACCGGTAAGAAGTTTATGGGCATAGGCCTGATGCCCTACGTCCCACACGATTTTATCCTTTGGGGAATCAAACACGTAATGAAGGGCAATGGTAAGCTCAACTACGCCTAAGTTTGGGGCAAGATGCCCCCCTGTCTGTGAGACAGTATTAATGATCAACTCGCGTAATTCATCCGACAATTTATTGAGGTGTCTTAGCTTTAGTTTTTTTAAATCAGCCGGTGAGTTTACGCGGTCTAAAATCTTGGCCATAATATCACCCTTAAAATCAATTTATTAAAAAATTTTACACAATTTTAACGGAAAAGGAGAGCCAAAGCGAGAACAATGTCTCTTTATACCCTGGTGACCTTCTTTTTGTGCGTGGCAGTGCTTTCGGGTTACATAAATTACCGCTTTTTGAGGCTTCCCACCGGCATTGGCATAACCATAGTGGCTGCTTTTTTGGCTTTTTTTGTCCTGGGGCTAGATGCATTTTTCCCGGCTTTTCACGTAAAGCAACACTTCACCACCATAATTTCTCGTATTTCTTTTGAAGAAGCTGTGCTTCACTGGATGCTTGGTTTTTTGCTCTTTGCCGGAGCCCTTCACGTGAATCTTGAAAATCTACTTGAGCGCCTGCGTACCATCTTAAGCCTTGCCACCCTGGGAGTATTTCTGGCCACCTTTTTTACCGGTATTTTTTTACACTATGCCGCCAAGCTCTTTGGCCTTGATATTCCCTTAATGTGGGCCTTTGTCTTTGGGGCCCTGATATCTCCCACAGATCCGGTAGCTGTTCTTTCTGTTTTACAAAAAGCAGGAATCCCCAGAAGGACCGAAATCGTAATTGTGGGCGAGTCGCTTTTAAACGACGGAGTTGCCGTTGTTCTTTTCCTGGCCCTGCTAGAAATAGCAACAGCTACCCAAGAAATTAGCTTAGGGCACTTTTTGGCCTTTTTTGCCAAGGAGTGCCTTGGCGGATTAGGGCTTGGAGTATTGCTTGGCTACTTATGCTTTTTATTGCTAAGAAGTGTTGATGACTATGAATTAGAAGTCCTGATGACGCTTACCCTGGTAATGGTTTGTTTTTCCGTAGCAGAAAAATTCCATTTCTCAGGGCCACTTGCCGTAGTAGCTGCCGGGCTTCTGATTGGCAATCACGGAAGACGTTTGGCCATGAGTGAAAGGACTGTGGAACACCTTGATACCTTCTGGCGCCTGGTGGACGGCCTTCTTAACGCAGTTCTTTTTATGCTCATTGGCCTTGAGGTGCTTCTAATCAAATATAACGAAACAAATTTGCTTTTCGGCCTGGTGGTCATCTTCTTGGTTCTATTTGGGCGGTTTTTAAGTGTCCTTATAAGCACGGCCTTAACCAGCTGGTTTAAGGGGCTTTCACTTAAAAAGACCGCCTTTTTCACCTGGTGTGGTTTAAAAGGCGGTATTGCCATTGCCCTTGCTTTTTCTCTGCCTGAAAACCCCTTAAAAGACCTCTTTTTAACGCTGACTTATTTCAACGTGGTGTTTTCGGTAATTTTTCAGGGGCTAACCCTTAGGCCCATTGCAGAAAGGATGAAGGGTTAAAGTTTGCGCTCAAGCACGTAATAAGCAATGTCTGAAAGGGCCTTGGCCCGTACACCAAAGGGGCTAAGTGCCGAAAGAGCATCCTCAAGCAGCGACTTTGCTTTTTCACGCGAAGCTTCAAGCCCAAAAAGAGCGGGATAGGTGGCCTTTTCCTTGGCAAGATCTGAGCCAACGGGTTTTCCCAGGACTTCCTCATCGGCAACTAGATCAAGGATGTCGTCAATGATTTGAAAAGCAAGGCCTATGTTTTGCCCGTATTTTGCCAGGGCGTTTAATTCTTCTTGTGTGGCGCCTATGAGGATGGGAGCAAGGAGCACCGAAGCCCTGATCAATGCGGCTGTTTTGTGGGAATGGATAAAGAAAAGTTCATCCGCATCAACTTTGCGGCCTTCTGCCAAAAGGTCAGCCATCTGCCCTGCGACCATGCCTTTTAAGCCTGCGGCTTCGGCAACAAGCCTTATGGCCTTTATGATATTTTCTGGGGGAAAATGCCTGACTAATTCTTCATGAGCCAGGAGATAAAAGGCGTGGGTTAGTAGGCCGTCTCCTGCCAAAATAGCCGTGGCTTCGTCAAAGGCCTTATGACACGTGGGCTTTCCCCGGCGAAGATCGTCATCATCCATGGCGGGAAGGTCGTCGTGGATCAGAGAATAGGTATGAATACACTCAAGGGCACAAGCCGCAGGTAAAAATTCTTCATAGGGTTTTCCAAAAATTTCTGCCGCAGCAAGCACAAAGATAGGACGCAGGCGTTTGCCCCCTGCCATAAGGCTATAATGCATGGCGTCAAAAAGGCGCGCAGCATAGCCCGCCTCGCGCGGCACGTAACGCAAAAGAGCGCTGTTAATGAGCTCTTGGCGTGCTTTTAACCAATCAAAAAAATCCGGCGAAAGGCTCACACCTCATCCTCTAAAAGAGGTTTGCGAATAAGCCGGCCTTCGTGGTCTTTCAGGAGCACTTCAACTTTCTGCTCAGCTTCCTTAAGGACATTTTGCAAATGCCGCACAAGTTTTACACCTTCTTCGTACCGGGCCAGGGCCTCTTCAAGGGGAAGGTCGTTTTCTTCGAGTTCGTGGACGATTTTTTCTAAAAGCTTAAAGGCTTCTTCAAAACGCATGGTCTTAAAATACCTCAAGGAGCACTTTGGGATCAACTTTAACACCTCTCACGTAAACACCAAAGTGAAGGTGAGGGCCTGTTACCCGGCCACTTTTGCCTGAAAGGGCAATTTTTTGGCCTTTGTCAACAAAATCGCCCTCTTTCACCAGAATCTTGCTGAGATGACAATAAACCGTGTAAATGCCAAGGCCGTGGTCAATAATTAAGATTTTTCCCGGAAGATAAAAACTGCCGCAAAGAACAACTCTTCCGCTATTAGCCGCTTTAACAGGCGTGCCAGAAGGGACTGCAATATCAATCCCCGAGTGGGGGCTTTTGGGCACGTCGTTATAAATGCGCCTAAAACCAAAAGGGCTTGAAAGCCTCCCAGCCGCAGGCCATACAAAAGGCCCGTCAAAAAGGGGCTTTGGGGTAAAGCCAGAAAGGGTAGTTTTTATGGCCTTTACTTCCCGTTTAATGCGATCAATGACTTCTTGCGGGTAATGAATCATCTTAGGCGGGACTTTTAGATGCTCAGTGGGGTATTTTTTAGGATAAATCTTTATTTTTGTTGAAGTAATCTTTTCTCCGTAAATTTTTAAGGTGTAAGTGCCGGGTTTTACACCAAGGGGCACGGCGACAAGGGCATAATATTTCCCTTGATAGGCAAAAGCATAAAAGTCTTTTCCCAAGAAAATTAGCTTTTCTGCCTTAGTGGGAAGGGAAACCAGAACCGGCGTCCCGGGAAAGGGCTTTTCAGGCAAAAAAGAAAGCGAAAGCCCTTCCTTGGCAAAAACGAAAAGGAAAAACACAAATGTTATTACCGGAAACACAAAACAGACATGATCATTGCGAGCGAAGCGAAGCAATCTAGATCCCTCACTGTGTTCGGGACAGGGATCACTTCGACGTGCGATAGCACGCCTCGTGATGACGCTGTAGCTGGGATCGCGCGGGCGACCACATCGCCTCGCGATGATACCTTGTCGGAAAAAATATGCTCCCAGTAATAAAAAAAGCCTAAAGGTTTTCATCTCGAGCGATAACCTCTTTGACCGTGGCCTTGAGTCTTCCCTGAGAAAGGATTATTTCCAATTCATCTCCCCGGGATGCTTCTTCCGCGCTGCGCAGGACTTTACCATCCGGGACTCTGCGCGCAATGCTGTAGCCTCTTTCAAGCACTGCCAGGGGAGATAGCACGTGGAGTTCTCTGGCAAGACTTTGTAAACTTTGCTGCTTACGGGTTAGCTGCTTTGAAATACCAAGGTCAAGACGCCTTTTAAGGGAGTCGAGTAATTTTTGCTGTTCTGCTATTTTTCTCTGTGGGTCTTTTAGGCGTCTGGCAAGGTGAATGAGCCTTTCTTTTTCTCTTTCAATCTTTCCTGTCATAGCGCGTTTAAGACTACGGGCTAAAAGGGATAAAGTGTTTTCAATATCGGCGAGCTTGGGAAAAACAAGCTGAGCCGCAGCGGTTGGGGTAGGTGCGCGCACATCAGCCACCAGATCACAAATAGTCACGTCGATTTCGTGGCCTACTGCTGAAACAACAGGCACAGGAGAGGCAGCAATGGCCCTTGCCAGCCCCTCGTGATTAAAGGGAATAAGGTCTTCTATGGAACCACCACCCCTTGTTATCACGATGACTTCTACTTCATTAAAAGAAGAAAGGGCGAGAAGTCCTTCCATGATTTCAAGGGGGGCGTCTTCTCCTTGAACCTTGACGGGATAAACAAGGACCCTGGTCAAGGGATTGCGCCCAAGCCCTACTCTTAAGAAATCATGGATAGCTGCGCCGTGAAGGGAGGTAATCAAGCCTATCACCTTGGGCCAGAAGGGAAGTGGTCTTTTGCGGGCCGGGTCAAGCAAGCCCTCTTTGGCAAGCTTTTCCTGAAGTTGCTGAAGCGCAAGTCGAAAGACCCCGTAGCCCACGGGCTCAACCTGCTGGACTATGAGTTGGTACTCGCCTCTCGCCTCATAAAGGCTTAACCTTCCAAAGCAAAGCACATGGAGCCCGTCTTCAAGCTTGAAGTTTAAGTTGGAACGATACGTGCGAAAGAGCACCGCGCGCAAGCTTGCCCCGTCATCGCGCAGGGAAAAGTAAATATGTCCGGCCTGGGAAGTTTTTACGTTGGCAATTTCGCCTTCCACCCAGACAAAAGGAAACTTGCTTTCGATAAGCTCTTTAAGGGCCTGGTTGAGCTCACTTACCGAAAAAACTCTTCTAGTTTCTTTAAGGTTACCCCTTGCCAAAGCGTCCATAGAGACTAACAAGTTTAGTTGGACTTAGGTCATCTCACAAGTTTAGGAGGAGGGAAGAAATGGTCAAAAAGGACCTTTACGAAATATTAGGTGTAAGCCCTGACGCCAGCCAGGAAGAGATAAAAAAGGCTTACCGCAGGCTTGCCCGCAAATATCATCCAGACTTACACCCTGGAGACAAAGAAGCTGAAGAAAAATTTAAAGAGATTCAGGAAGCCTACGAAATTCTTTCTAATCCAGAGAAAAGGGCTGAGTACGACAAGTTGCGCCAGGCCGCAAGCGCCTATAGCTTCACCACCCCTGGTGGAGAGCGGGCTTATGACTTTAGCATTTTCATGGATGAGACCGGCCCTTTTGGTGGCTTTGCAGATATTTTCGCAGATCTTTTTGGATTTGAAAGGGATTGGGAGTCTCGACCTGAACCAGGGGCGGATGTCCTTTACCGGGTAGAAATTCCCTTTGAAAAGGCAGCTCTTGGGGGCGAAGTTGAAATAGACGTCCCCCTTGAAAAGCCATGTCCAACCTGTCATGGCCAGGGTTTTGACTTAACAAGTGCCACAAGCTGCCCCCATTGCGGAGGTCTTGGCAAAAAAGAACACCGCCGCGGCAGTGTTCGCATGATAGAAATCTGCCCGTATTGCAGGGGGACAGGCAAAACCACTACCAAGCCCTGCCCCACCTGTAGGGGGACAGGCACTGTTACCCAGACCGAACGCTTAAGGGTAAAAATTCCACCTGGAGCAGAAACCGGCACCCGTCTGCGCATCCCTGGCAAAGGTATGCCCGGGCGCAAGGGAGCCCCAGCAGGGGACCTTTATCTTGAGCTAGTGGTAAAACCCGATCCGCGCTTTGAACGCAAGGGCTATGACCTTTATCTCAAGCAACCTATTGGGCTCTTTACCGCGGTGTTAGGGGGGCAGGTGGAAGTCCCCACCCTTAACGGTAAAGTGCGCATGAAAGTTCCCCCTGGCACCCAATGCGGACAGAAGTTCCGCTTACGCGGCAAGGGAATTCCCAAGCCAGATGGCACCAGGGGAGACCTTTACGTAGAAGCCATGATCACCGTGCCCAAAAACTTATCTCCCGAGGCCAGGCGCAAATTTGAAGAATTAAAAAAAATAATTCCTGAGGCCTCTTAAGGGAGGGGGACCATACAGGTAAAGATTGGTGATTGCATCCTTGAGCTTGTTGAGGGAGACATAACCAAGCAGGACACCGAAGCCATTGTAAACGCAGCCAACGAGGCCTTGATCCCAGGAGGCGGCGTTGATGGGGCCATTCACCGCGCGGGCGGCCCAAGCATTGCCGAAGAAGCCAGGCGTTATGGCCGCTGCCCCACAGGCCAAGCGGTCATCACCGGTGCAGGGAATCTCAAAGCCCGCTATGTAATTCACGCGGTAGGCCCACGCTGGCGCGGTGGCACCCACGGCGAGCCTGAACTCCTGGCCAGTGCCTACCGCTCGGCCCTTAAAATTTGTCTGGAAAAGGGAATTGACTCCGTGGCGTTTCCTTCGCTTTCCACCGGAGCCTATGGTTATCCCATGGAAGAGGCTGCAAAAATCGCTTTAAATACGATTATCTCGTTTCTCAAAGAACACGGAAGGCCCAAGCTGGTGCGGATGGTTCTTTTTGGCAAAGACGCCTACGAAGTTTACGAAAAAGTGTTAAATGAATTTCAAAAAACTAGCCCAAACTAAGCGCTATCATACGCTTAATGCCTTTTTACGTGCGGCTTTTGGCGAAAGGGTGCACAAGGTCACCATAGACGCTGGCTTCTCCTGCCCTAACCGCACTGGAGAAAAGGGTACCGGTGGCTGTATATATTGCAACGCCTTGGGCTCAGGCACCGGGGCTTTCCGTTTAGGCAAAAGCATTCGCAACCAAATGTTAGAGGGCATGGAACGCCTGAGCAAGCGGTACAAAGTGCGTAAGTTCATCGCTTATTTTCAGGCCTTTTCCAATACTTACGCTCCGCCAGAAAAACTTAAAACCCTTTACGATGAAGCCCTGGTTGACGAACGCGTTGTAGGACTTGCCATAGGCACAAGGCCCGACTGTGTAACCAAAGAAGTCGTCGAACTTCTTGCCACCTACCGGGAAAAAGGCCTTATGGTCTGGCTGGAAATGGGGCTTCAAAGCGCACATAACAAAACTTTAGCCTTAATAAATCGCGGGCACACTTACCAAGACTTTTTGGCTGCCCTTGAGCTTGCCAAAAACCGCGAACTGTTAGTTTGCACCCACGTCATTTTTGGGCTTCCTGGCGAAAGCCCCGAAGACATGCTTGCCACTATTGAAAAAATCGCAGCCCTCCCTTTAGATGGCATCAAATTTCACGAGCTTTACGTGGTACGTGGCACTCCAATGGAAAAACTTTATCTTTCAGGGGCTTATAAGCCCCTTTCTCAGGGTGAATATGTTGACCTTGTTTGTGAAGCCCTGGCACTTCTTCCCTGGCGGGTAGTAATTCAGCGGCTTACTGGAGACCCCAGACCTGACGAACTGGTAGCACCAGCCTGGGCTGGAGAAAAACAAAAGACCCTTGCCCTGATAGAAGAAACCTTGCTTAACCGAGACCTCTGGCAGGGAAAATACTGGGGCGAACCAGACCCTTTATTACGTGAGTTACCTAAAAACTAGGCAAGAATTTCATCAAGAGCCTGGTTTATTTCTCTTTCAATTTTTCCTTTAAAAAGACGCGCGGTAAAACTAAGCTTTGCCTGAAGTATGATTTCTTCTGGTTCAATACGAAGCTCACCTTTAAGGGGGCCAGAGAGTCGGGCCGAAAGCCCCTCCCAGGAGACATCAACGCCGTATTCTTTTGCCTTTGGGCCAAACTTTTCTTCTAGCAAACGGCGGAGTTCCTCAGGATCCATATTATGATTCCGCTTTATCACTAAATCTGCCATTTTTTCTCCCCGATTTTGATCTTATTGAGACCTTTGCAAAATACCTGGGATCCGCTCCCATTTTTCGAAGCGAAAAAATGGAACGAATCCTTAAAGCTTTGGGATATTTGATTTTCCATAGAAATGTTTGCTTGTGCTCCCTGAGGCTGCTTTGCTCACCGCATTCGCTCGCAACAACAACTTTTTTCCTTTTTTGGTCATTCTGAGTCGAAGCTCTCAGCTGCAAGCTTTTCCTATTTGTCAGCCTGAACCATTCCTTCCTTGTCACCTGAACCGTTCCCTCCTTCGTCATCCTGCGCTTTTTTTACCTCTATCCTGCCCTTCCTTCTCTGTTATCCTGAGTGAAACGTAGTATAGCGATGGAGCCACAGATCGACCTGTGGATCCTTCGGTCGCTTCGCTCCCTCAGAAGACAAAAAAGAGCTCCCTCAACATGACCAAAAAGGCGCTTCCTAAGCATTTACAAAAAATATGGCCATCTTTTCCTTATGTCTCATTAAAACTCGCATGCCTGAAATTAGAGACTATTTTATCAAAACTTGCTTTGTTATGTTGTGGCAAATTTTTTACGCTTTTTTAGAGCATCAACGGCCTAATAAAGTCCATCAGAACCATTTATATTAATGGGAGCATGTTTTAGCCGACAAGGTGTCCTGTATGGTTATATACTGCTACCTTAAAAATCCGGACACCTCAGAAAGGGAGAGTTAAGTTAAAATAGTTTGCCAAGGGAGGTGTCCTATGAAAAAGCGTCAGTTTTCCCCAGAAGAAAAATTAGCCATAGTTCTAGAAGGCCTAAAAGGCCAAAAGTCCGTAGCTGATATCTGCAGGGAACATCAAATATCCCAGTCGGTGTTTTACCGCTGGCGAGACAAGTTCCTGGAAGGTGGTAAGAATGCCTTGGCTTATGGGGCTCCTTCTCAAAAAGAAGCACACCTCAGGGCTGAGATCGAGAAACTCGAAAGGATAATAGGCAAGCAGGCTATTCAGATTGAGGTTTTAAAAAAAACCG